>CAYUSG010000154.1:0-8098 GCA_964447355.1 uncultured Paenibacillaceae bacterium | reverse complement strand
AGGTTTGGAGCACTTTTTATTGTTGCGATAAAAGTTTACTTTCGAAATTCAGGATGACATCCATTGTAAAAATGGTTCAAATGATTAATTTTTTGGATGCTGCTGCAACCACTGCAGGATGTCATCCAATGTCCTGACAGGAACGATAGTTAACTGTGACTGATCTGCCCCCTGTTTGGCTTCTGCTAATTGGTCTGCAGGAACAAAGAACACATCTGCATCCGTGCGTGCAACAGTAACCGCCTTTTGCTTCATCCCGCCAATAGGTCCAATCTCACCATTCATGCGAATCGTTCCGGTGCCGGCTGTAATATTCCCATAGGTTACACCGCCGGGTGTCAATTGATCTAACAGACTTAGCGCCAGCATCGCTCCGTGAGAGGGCCCTCCTTCATGAAGGATATAATTGCGAAATTGAACGTTCAAGGGAATATCAAGGTTTATATGATCTGCGATCTGAATGCCTAGTATAGCTCGATCTGAAGCTGCTGGATGCGGTATCGTTTCAATGTTGACCGTTAGAGTGTTGTTGCTTCGCCTAAGCTCTAGGACTAGCGTTTCACCGGGTCTGATCTCGTTCATTTCTGCCAGAAAAGCATCCGTTGCTGCTACAGGTCTGCCATTAACTGCTTTGATAATGTCATCTGGGTATAATCGTTCAGATGCAGGGGAGCCGTCCATCACGCTTATCACTCTAACCCCTTGATATATCAAACCTTGCCCTGCTCCGATCTTATGTAAGGCATAAGCTGTTGCCATATCGTTGGCACTGACTTTTGAAGCTCTAACGGTTCGCAGCTGTTCATCAATCGATGGGGCCGACGGCTCAATGATCTCCAGATGATAATAAGGTAATATCATTGCAAGCAGATGGTCCATTGGAAAAGCAGGACGATCAAACACTAACACACCCATTACTTCTCCGTGCTGTTTGCCTTGCTCTATATGAGCGTAATGATTCATATTAACGGTTAAACCGGGGTATGTCACTCGATATCCCGTTGGACATAAGAGCAGCATGATGATTCCGAGCCACAGCCCCGTCCACATTAACGATTGTCGCAGCCGCCCACGCCCGACCAAGCCTTTGCTCCAATTGTAGTCTACTACCACCAATACAAAGGCCAATAACATAAACCCCATAAGACTAAGCCATTGGTGCGATTTCGTTCCAATGAAATAAAGAGCTCCTGCTGAAGAAGCTATAATGAAAAGTCTAAGGAGCGCTAAACTGCTCTGCATCGGAACCCTAAACCCTCTAATGGCTGATATCAGCCACAACAAAGGCACAACTGCAAGTAAGTACCATCCGTATTCGAGTAAATCTATAGCATACAGACGGGAACCAGCTCTAATAGGATCAAGCAGCCAAATCATTTCGCCTGCTAGGATCAGAAGCAGCATCAATCCAATTCCAATACAATATAGCTTTAAATGCCAAGCCATAAACGCCACCTAGAGAAGGGCTTCAATCTCGCTTGAAATCTCTAACGGCTTCACTGAGGGTTCGTAACGCTTGACGACCCTGCCTTCGCCATCAACAAGGAATTTTGTGAAATTCCATTGAATGTCTGTTTCTCCGTTTTCGCTCGGGACTTGTTCTTTTAACCGTTGATAAAGCGGATGCGCATCGGCACCATTGACTTCGATTTTGCTGAAAATCGGAAAGGTGACTTTATAATTCACATCGCAGAAATGTTGAATTTCTTCATCTGTGCCCGGCTCCTGCCCGCCAAATTGATTGCACGGGAACGCAAGCACCGTAAATCCTTTATCATGATATTGTTCATGTAAAGCTTGAAGCTCTTTATATTGCGGCGTGTATCCGCAACGACTGGCTGTATTTACGATAAGCAATACGTGATGACGATAAGTATCTAACGTGGTCTCAGCGCCTAAATGATTCTTCAGCTGAATATCATACAAAGTCAAAGCCATTCCCCCTTAAGATTAATCGTTGATAAATGAATATAATTGATCGACTTTCTCAGTGGTCAAGTCTTCGCTGTTATCAAATACAAGGATATGCTCCTGCGGAAGATTCCAGCTGATCTCAGGAACAAAATCGACCCGTTTCTTAAAATCATCCCAGTGCTCCAGCTTCCATTGGTCCCGTTCAGTTTGCCGATCGACAATACGTTGTTTTTGCATCTCCATATTATCAAGCGTCACGACGATGACCTTTACATCCACTTCCTTATGGCTCAATCCAGCTGCACTTAGCACATCTTCGATCCATTGCTTGTTTTTCAGCTCCGCAGTGAACGGTGAAATCATAAAGACGTTTTGACCTGCGGCTAAGTTTTCAATACATATATCCTTTGTTGTATCATATTCCAGATCTCTGAGATGCTTCTTATAAAACTCAGAATCACGGTCATTCGGGTCAAGTTCATTCATCTTTAGAATATGTTCAACGAAACGCCCGCCAACGGTATCCCGATCCAAAAATGCTGCGGACATCCGATCTGTCAGCTTCCTCGCCACCGTGGTTTTACCTGTTCCTGCTACGCCTACAAAAAAAACTAGTTTCTGCACCGCTAGTCCTCCACTTCGTGTATTGTTGGTTTAATCATACCGAATCCCTTGATTGCAAGCAACCAATGTCAGCATCAGAAGATAACTTGATCTGCCTAGATCACGCTATGATTAACAATGTCCATGGATTTAGGGGTGCAAACAAAAAATCCCGCACAACGGCGGGATTTCAACTAAATTATATTTTTGAAACGTTGGAAGCCTGAGGACCTTTGTCCCCTTGGGTTACTTCAAATTCAACTTCTTGGCCCTCTTCTAACGTTTTGAACCCATCTCCTTGAATGGCGCTAAAGTGAACAAAGACATCATTGCCACTTTCAGTTGAAATAAAACCGTAACCCTTTTCTGCATTAAACCATTTTACTGTTCCTTTTTCCATGTTAAACCTCCGTTGTTATCCTTAAAGCTTAGATATTGGAATCAATTTCATCATGCGTTTGTGGAGCTTATGAATGAAATTAATTCATACAGTTACATTTAAGACTTTAAGTGATCAATATTAGCGGCTTTAATTCAGTCGCTAAAAACATTATACGCAAACAGGGGTCATTTTAATACAACATTAGAATAATTCCTTTTATCTCCTTCGAAAAGCCCTTCGTTCTGCATAGGATACACACATCGGACAAATATAAATCTTTTCCCCTTTATCATTCGAATACAATCGCGATTGTTTCGACTTCTTCTTACAAAGGTAACATAATCTTCTAAACAGAAACGATAACACCGCGCAACCTTCCTTACAATCCTATTGAAAAATGCGGATCACCATAATGCCAGTCAATGCCACAATCATACCAAACAACTCTAATCTAGACACTTTATCTTTAACGAAAAATCGGCTGTACAGCAAGATGATGACAACATTTACAGCCACAACAGCGGACACTAATCCCGTAACACCATACTTAAAAGCGTTTAAGATGAAGAACATCCCTGAAACATTAGTTAAACCCACCACCATGCCCCATAGAAATGTTATCTTATTCGGCCAAGCCGTTTGATCCAGCGATGTCAAGAAGAAAGGTCGTCTCCTTTCAATCAGCCACCATACGGCAAAACAGACAGCCCCTGTAGCAAACATCCAGAAGCTTGTGAGGAATATATCTGCCTCATACAACGTGGAAAGCTTGCCAGTCACGTCATTAAATCCAAAAAACAACGTCGCCAGCAAGGCCCAACCTGCCCCGTTCAATTGTTTCCATGAGAGGTCATTAGAGTATCTTATCATGATTACGCCGCCCACAATACATACAAAAGCGATTGCCTGCTGCCAATTCAAACGTTCCCCAAATAGCAAAAATGCCATCACAATGACAACGACAGGCGGTAAAGCAGTGAGAACAGCTACTAGCGAAGCTTTGCCAACAGCGAACCCCTTAACCATACTGCCATTTCCTGCAAAAGATAACAGCCCCATCACTATTCCCAGCCAAACGCCGCTAGTCCATTCCGATTCAAATATTAATACGAATAGTAGACTTACAATGGTTCCAGTAAAAAAAGTACCAAATAACATCAAATTCCGATTCATCGGCTTTTGAGAAGACCATTGATACAGCACCCCCCGGAAACCAAAACACATGGCCGCACTAAGCGCCAGCAAAAGCCACATATGACTATCCCCTTTTATTGTTGATTCGTAGGAATCAATTTCATAATGCGCTATGGAGCAATATCAACCACAATATATTGAATATTCATTTTATAAAGAATCTATATATTGCTATGAATTATGCTGTTTGCTAAATATGAATTTGATTCGTAGATGAAATTAATTCGCATATTACCACAAAGCTAAAAATCTTATATACTACTAAAAGAGAATCATATCATAAATACAGTTCAGGAGGGACACATGCTTAAAAGTACAATTGGTAGACTCAGAATTATCGGATTTATTGAGGGACTCTCTTATTTAGTTTTATTATTTATTGCCATGCCGCTTAAATATTTTGCCGACTTACCAGGCATGGTAAGCGTGGTGGGCATGTTGCACGGCGTTCTGTTCGTCATGTTCTTACTTGCAGCGCTGCACGCGGCCATTGTAAAACGATGGTCGATCCTAAAGCTTCTGGGAGCCGGTGTTGCTTCCATTATCCCATTTGGCACCTTCATTCTGGATAAGCAGCTCCAACGTGATATGTAATCCGTATCTTTAGGCGTTATTACGCTGATGATAGAAATGGAATCATGCATAACATGGTTTCAAATTCGGGCATATTAACCGGTGAGAATTGATGAGGAGGTTTTTCATATGTCTGAAAATAAGGAAATGCTCCCTATGTCGGGTGAAATGGTCGAAACGAACGGAACATATGTGAATACTTGGGGCCGTGAACAATTGCTTAAACGCGGTGATCGGTTCCCCTCTGATGAGATGATGGGTGATTCCGAATGGCGGTTAATCAGTTTGCCGAATGACGGTGAATCGAAAATGATGTATAACGAAAATAGTGATCAGCAACACCATCAAACTCGTTTTAAAGGTCACTAAAGAACATAAGGGAGATAAAGGTCTCCCTTCATCTCCCAACTTATTAGACATTATTCTATTCCTTGCAACCACTCATTTACTTTAGCTTCGTTATCAGCTATCCAACTTGCTGCTGCTTCTTCCTCAGTTGCTCCATTTTGAATATCTACCATGACTTTAGCCATATCATCTGGTGTCCATTCAAATTGATCCAAGAACGTATACGCATCTGGCAAATCTTCTTTTAATCCTTTGCGAACGATGGTATGAATTTGTTCTTCTCCACCGTAAACACCCTTAGGATCCTCCAAATATTTTAATTCCATACTTCCAAATTTCCAATGCGGAGTCCATCCTGTTACTACGATAGGCTCCTCTTTTTCGTAAGCTTTTTGAAGTTCAGTAGCCATTGCTGCAGAAGAACTTTCAACTAAGGTCCAACCTTCGAGCGGATATTCTGTCAATACTTTTTCAGTAGCCATCATAATACCGGCACCCGGTTCAATACCAATAATCTTGGAATCTACAGCAGATGCAATAGCCTCATCACTTAACTCCTCGATGGATGTGATATCCCAGTAGGTTGGAACAACTAATCCCGTTTTTGTACCGTCTAAATTCGGGCCCAAATCTTCAAATTTCCCTTCATTCGCTTCTACATAGCTCTGATGGGTTGAAGGCAGCCAAGCTGCTACCATAGCGTCAGCACTACCGTCTGATATACCAGTCCACATCGGTCCAGCATCTACCTGAAGCATTTCAACTTCATACCCTAACTTCTCTTCAAGCACATGCTTTACGACGTTCGTACTTGCAATTTCAGAGTCCCAAGCAACATAAGCAAGCTTGATCTTCTTCTCGTCTGCCGCTGTACAACCAGCTACCATAGCAACCGCTAGAATGATGGTTAGCAGCACCATTGCCCTTTTTGTCCAGTTTGATTTCATTGATTAACCTCTCCTTTTTCGTTTAATGATATTTTGAGTTAAGCGATCTAGAATGATCGCCAAAATCACAATAGCTAAGCCAGCTTCGAACCCAACGCCCGTCTTGGTTTGTGTGACAGCACGATATACATCTGCACCAACACCCTGTGCACCAATCATGGATGCGATAACAACCATCGATAATGAAAGCATGATCGTTTGGTTAATACCTGCCATAATGGTAGGTATAGCCATAGGGATTTGGAGTTTTACAAGCTTCTGCATCGGAGTAGATCCGAAGGCATCTGCCGCTTCTACTAAGTCTTCAGGCACTTGCCTAATACCTAGATTCGTCAGTCGAATCGTAGGCGGAATCGCGAAAATGACAGAAGCAATAACGCCAGGTACTACCCCCAAAGAAAAGAAAGATACCGCAGGCAGCAAATACACAAACGCTGGCATCGTCTGCATAAAGTCTAGTACGGGTGTAACTACATTTTGCACACTGTTCTTTCTCGCGCAAAGAATACCCAGCGGTACGCCAAGCAAGATAGAAATTATAGCCGATGTTAAGACTAGTGCCAACGTACGCATAGTGTCATCCCAGTACCCTAGATTAAGGATGAGCAACAAACCAATTGCTGTAAAAGCAGCCATTCTCCATCGTGCAATATATAAAGTTAATAGGGTAAGTATCGCAATAATTAAGAGGGAAGGTACCGTAAGCAAAACAAATTCCAATGACCCTACAATACCGCTTATCGTCGCCTTAATAAGTTCAAACAACGGGGCAAAATAAAGCTCCAACCAGTCCTCCATCCATTCGATCCATTCAGCTAGTGGAATTTTGGGTATACTCACTTCGTTCACCTGCTTTCTATGTCCATACTGCCAGATAATACGGCCAGTACGGACCCTCTTATAATAATCCCTAACAGGCGGTTGTTCGGATCAGTTACAGCAATTGGAATTTTGGAAGAGCTGACACCTTCAAACAGTTCATTCAGTAATGTATCCGGCGTTACCGTTGGAACATCCTTTATCGTTATGGTCTCAAGCGTAAGACCCTGCTTAATCGCTTCTGCAGCGGATTCCGCTGTCACTACACCGATCAAATGCTTGGCCTTATTCACAACATACAAGTTGGAAATGCCTCGTTCCTTCATTAGCTGCAATGCGACCCGTGGACCTCGATCTGAGGTAATCGTCTCTGGCCTAATCATGACATGGGCCGCTGTGAATACCTTGGATACATCTACATCTTCTACAAACTTCTCTACGTATTCATTTGCAGGATTTGTCATAATGTCTTCAGGTGTCCCTATCTGTACGATTGCCCCATCCTTCATTAAGGCGATCCGATCCCCAATACGCAGCGCCTCGTCCAAATCGTGCGTAATAAAAATAATCGTCTTCTTCATTTGCGATTGGAGCTCCAGCAGTTCATCCTGCATTTCTTTACGAATTAGTGGGTCCAGTGCGCTGAACGCTTCATCCATTAATAAGACATCTGGATCATTCGCCAATCCGCGAGCGATCCCAACGCGTTGCTGCATCCCGCCGCTTAATTCAGACGGGTAGCTGTCTGCCCACTTG
The DNA here is from genome assembly GCA_964447355.1 of uncultured Paenibacillaceae bacterium. Taxonomy (GTDB): domain Bacteria; phylum Bacillota; class Bacilli; order Paenibacillales; family CAYUSG01; genus CAYUSG01. The sequence continues at coordinate 562 of CAYUSG010000154.1, read as the reverse complement.
TGTAAACCAACTAGCTCTAATGCTTGCAAGGCTTTTTCCGTACGTTCTGTTTTCGGCATTCCTTGAATTTCTAACCCGTATTCCACATTCTGCACAACCGTACGGTGTGGAAATAAGGCAAACTTCTGGAATACCATACTAAGATGCTTTCTCCGTACCTCGCGAAGCTGTTCTTGACTCATCTTAACGATATCTTTTCCATTGATCAGAACCTGCCCTTCGGTGGGTTCAATTAACCGATTCAATAGTCTGACTAAGGTGGACTTACCGCTGCCCGACAACCCCATGATGACGAATATTTCACCAGCTTGTATTGAAAAATCAGCGCGGTTCACACCGATCGTATGCCGTGTTTCTTGAAAGATTTTCTCCTTCGTCCATCCTTTTGCCAGCAGTTTTGCCGCACTCTTAGGATCATGTCCGAAGATCTTGGTTAACTGTTTAACCTCTATAACTGGCATCGCTACACCTCTCTTTTCTGCCTGTTGTACGCATCGTTATTAAGCTTCTTTAAGTTTAGACGGGTATTATCCACGGGTCAAAGCTTCATACACTTCATAAT
>CAYUSG010000153.1:0-8139 GCA_964447355.1 uncultured Paenibacillaceae bacterium | reverse complement strand
AGGTTTGGAGCACTTTTTATTGTTGCGATAAAAGTTTACTTTCGAAATTCAGGATTAAATTATAGCGATGCTACAGCTAGATGCGTTTGGGTGTAAGTGCTAATTTAATAATAAAGTTCATAAACAAGAGGGCAGTTATCACAAGACAAGGTGCTTGTGTAACTGCCCTTCTTCTCTTCAAATCACCATCCAATCGGTATGAACAAACGGTAAAGGTTATTAATTCCAGTTACCCCCAAATTAAAATTAGTAGCCTCTCATGTAAGGCTTGACGGGTTCCATCGAGCCGCCCGTAGCTCGGATGGCGTTGATAGCCCAGTATGGGTCGCGAAGCATGCCGCGCCCAACAGCGATCAGATCGGCCTGCTCATTGCCCAGCGTAGCTTCAGCTAGCTTCGGATCATCAAGCATGCCGACGGCAACGACTGGCATCTGTAACGCCGCTTTGATGGCGTGAGCGAAGGGAACTTGGAAACCGGGATAATTGCCCGGTTTGCGTTGGCCGGGACTGCCTTCTCCGCCGCTTGAGACATGGAACATATCTACACCCGCTGCCTTATAAGCTTTACAAAGCTCAATGCTGTGGTCCAGGTCATAGCCGCCATCTACATATTCGACTGCGGAAATTCGCATAAACAGCGGCATATCGTCCGGCATCTCTTGCTTCATGGCCTGAATCACTTTCACGCCGAAGCGGGTGAGGTCTTGGCCGTATTCATCCTTGCGGTTATTAATGAACGGTGAATGAAACTGATGCAACAGATAACCATGGGCGCCGTGCAGCTCGATCATATCCACACCAGCTCGTACTGCGCGCCTAGCGGCTTGTCTGAACTTATCGACCATGGCTTCAATTTCATCGCTTGTAAGGGCATGAGGCTGGGTGAATTGTGGCCCGCCCTCTTGAATGATATCTGTCGGCCCTACAGGTGTAGGGGCATCTTCAGCCTTTCGCCCGGCATGTGCAATCTGGATGCCAATCTTGGCACCGTATTTGTGAACCTCTTGAATAATCCGTTCAAAGGCTGGGATATGCGCGTCCGACCATAAGCCCAAATCATAATCGCTGATGCGGCCATCAGGTTCGACATCAGTCATTTCCATAATAATCAGTCCCGTACCGCCCACCGCTCTGGACACATAGTGCACGAAATGCCAGTCGTTCGGCTTGCCATCTTTAGCTTCTACGGCATATTGGCACATCGGCGCCATTACAATGCGGTTTTTCAAAGTAAGTCCTTTCAATGTGAAGGGTGCTGCCAATTTAGACATGTGCATCGCTCCTTAGAGGTTTTGCTGATGGAGTAGGTCATTCTGTTCATATTATAGCCTTCCATATCAGGCAGGTTCAAACCTGTGGGAGCATTCGCACGATGCAAGTCCCTATGCTATGATATGGAGTAATGAACTTTTAATAAAGACCGGGAGTGTAAACGTGAAGCCTAAAGCTTTAACGAAAGATAAATTAAGTTTGCTGACCCAAGGGACCATCACCTATGTGGACCCTGTTATTTTGCAGCGCGGCTTTATGTATTACCGTGCAGGGCAAATCGTCCATGTGAATTATCGGGAGAAGGATATCGTAGCCAAGGTGACGGGCAAAGGACTCTATGAAGTGCGCCTGGACATTGAGCAGTTTAAACGGAGTGAATGCAGCTGTCCGTACGAAACGTATTGCAAGCATATGGCTGCCGTGTTCTTTGCTGCTTATTCACATTATGAGCACAGGCCGGAATTATTCTTGCAGGAGCACTTGCGGGCAAGGACAAGGTTAAAGAGCATTCGAAGAAAAAAAGAACATGCAGAGCACGACACCGAACGAACGGAGCAAATGAGGCAACAATTGAATGAGTCGGACTCGATCAAGACGTGGCATGCTTATTTTGAGAGTCAGTTTAGAAATTATTTTGCAGCGACCCGTCAGTCGTTCTTTACGTTCTATGATGAGGTCCGCGAACGCCTGCTTCCGCATGCTAACAGCTGGCCGACATCGATTAAAGCAGTATATCAAATGAACCTTATCTTTTTCATCCTGCGGCAAGTGGAGCTGCAGCCCATGAGAAACGGTTATACGTATGTGTCACGTTATGAACACCAAAGTATGGAGCAGTTGATTGACCGTTGTGAGCAGACACTTACAGAAACACTAGGGCAGCTGGATATTTATGAGGTTACGCAGCAGTATCCAGGACAAATGAAGCAAATGATGGATTGGCTGCGCAAGCGGGCCTTAACCGTTGTGAAATCACCTGTAGATTGGGTTTGGATATACAGCCGTGTCTGGGAGCATTGGATGATAGATGAGAAGTGGGCACAGCAGGAACAAGCGAGGTTAACGGAGCGCTGGTCTGAGACAGCCGAAAGTGAAGCCATTAAGCTTCGATATGTGTGTCTGATAATGTTCTTCGATATGATGTTCGGGGACGATGAAACGGCCATGCAGCGCTGGGATGCACATCATGGCAGGAAACAGGCTGAGCGGTTATTTTTTATATTGAATGTTCTAGTTGAGCATGAAGCGTGGGAAAGATTGAAGCAATGGCTCATTTGGCTGCTGAAGGATGTCGATCCTAAGAACGAGCGATCAGTTAAGACGTATTGCAGTTATTGGAGTGAATGTCTGGAGCAGTTGTCTTGCGAGAGAGAGTGGAAGGCGGCTATGCAATCGTTGCTTCCGCTCAGCTATTCCAGTTATGCTCCTTATTTGCTGCAGCAAGGCTGGCTTGAGGATTGGGTAGATTTGCAGCTGTGGTTGAATCATTCACCAATGGATATAGATCCTCAAGCCTTAATTGACATTAAGGAGAGGCGGCCAAGCTTGCTGCTACCACTTTACCATCAGAGTATAGAACGGTGCATTACTGAAAAAAGACGGGACACCTACATCCAAGCGGTGAAACTGCTTCACCAGCTTAAGGGATTGTATGAGCGGACCGGGCAAAAATTAAGATGGGATGAGTATAGGAAGCACCTAACTTCGCAGTATGCTCGATTAAGAGCATTTCAAGAGGAATTAAGGAAAGGAAGCTTAATTTGAGCGTAACGATGCAATCAAGCGTAATGCCTATCGAATTGAATATTCAGCTCAAACGGCAGCATGACGGGATGTTCTTTGTTAGCTCAGAGCAAATAAAACGAGCGGAGACTTTGAAGCACCTGCTCTTTGCTTGGCATGAGCCGTCCTTCTATGGAACTGCCATCGAGGTGAAGGAGCTGGGCAGGGTGAATGGCATCCTGCTGCCACCGAATCTAACCTTAAGTTTTCTTGCGCATCCCTTTGCGATCAAACATTTGAGATTACATTGGGAAGGTGAGGCGAAGCTTCTGCGTGCTGCCGCCGAATTGATCAGTGAAGCATTGGAGCAGCGCTGGTTCGTCCCAGATTACTATCGTTGGATTCAAGGTGAGCTGGCGTGGCGATTGGACTTCCCTTCTGAGAAGCTGGAGGCTTGGGAACGGTTAAAGTCTGATAGCGAGGACGAATTTTCTCGAGATTTGAATCTTTGGTTCAATGATATTGTAGAGGAACGAGCAACGGAAGATGCTGAATTTAAGCAGCTGCAGGACCAGCTTCTGCGTTCGGCACCGCCGCAATGGGGGACCTCCAACGCATCTATCAGGATGGACGAAGAGGAATGGTTAGTTCGTTTGGGTTGGCGTACGGATGCCACCCCTTTCAGAATCGGATTGAAGCTGTTAGAGCCGGCTGAGGGCAGCACAGTCTGGACCCTAAGTGTGCTGTTCCAAGATAAAGCAGAGCCAGAGCTGAACTACGAATTCGGAACAGAACAGCCGGAGGCAGAAGATCTTCCCTTAGCTTGGCAGCCCTACGCCGCAGATAAATGGCTGGCGGAAACTCGCAGATGGCTGGAGATTGTTCCGCAGTTATCCAGTGGATCTTTAGACGATACAATACAGGGGATCAAGCAAGAGCTTACGGAGCAGGAGGCGTGGACCTTCTTATCCCAGTGGAGCATTGAGCTCGCTCAATTCGGATGCTTGATTATCCTGCCGAATTGGTGGGAGAAAGCCAGAACGGTTAAACCTAAACTTAAGGGATCAATGCGTCATCCCTCCCACAAGGCAGAGCCTTCTGAGGCAGGGGTCGGCCTGCAGCAGATGCTGGAGTTCGATTGGAGCATTGCGGTTGGCGACCTGGAGCTAACCGAAGAAGAATTTAGACAGATTACACAGCACGGCAGACGATTGATCCGCAGAGGCAGCGATTGGGTTCAGCTTCATCCCGATGTGTTAAAGGACATTCAGAAGGCTTTAAGGCGCATTCAGAAGAAGGGCGGTTTGACACTGCAGGAGGTCTTGTACCAGCGGCTGCTGCAGGAAGATGCCGATTTCGAGCGGGCAGAACTAGCTGATACAGTGCAGGACCAAGAGGCTTTCAGCACGGACATCGAGCTCAGCAGCTTCTTTGAGCAGATGATGCACAGCTTACAAGAGGTGAAACGGGTGCCCCTGCAGCCTGTACCCGCTTCCTTTCAAGGTGCGCTTCGCCCTTACCAGCAGGAAGGCATGTCTTGGCTGTTATTCTTGCGGCAGTTCGGCCTTGGCGGCTGTTTAGCTGATGATATGGGGCTGGGCAAAACCATCCAGTGGATTACGTATTTGCTTCATGTAAAACGGGAACAGCCGAGTCTGCTCGTCTGTCCCACCTCAGTGCTTGGGAACTGGCAGAAGGAATTTGAACGGTTTGCCCCTGAGCTCAAGGTTTACCTGCATTATGGCCAGCAGCGCAAGAAAGGCGGAGCATTTCTTCAAGCGATTGAATCCTATGATGTTGTGCTGACCTCCTATCCGTTGTCGCATTTAGATGAGAAGGAATTGGGCAGTGTCGTGTGGGATGCGATTTGCCTGGATGAGGCTCAGCAAATTAAGAACAGCTACACGAAGCAATCACTAGCTATTCGAGCGCTGCCAGCCAGACACAAGGTGGCCCTGACGGGTACACCGATTGAGAACCGTCTGCAGGAGCTGTGGACGATATTCGACTTCATTAATCCAGGCTACCTGGGATCGCAGAAGCAATTCCAGCAGCAGTTCATTAGACCGATTGAGAAGCAGCGAGATCAAGGCAAGATTCATCAGGTTCAGCAGCTGGTCAAACCCTTTTTGCTTAGAAGAGAGAAGAAGGACCCGGCCATTCGTCTGAATTTGCCCCAAAAGCGGGAGAGCAAGTGTTATGTATCCTTAACGCCATGGCAGGGCGTGCTGTATGAACAGGTGCTTGAGAACCTGTTTCATAAGGTGGATGATCTTACGATGATGGAACGTAAGGGCTTGATCTTAGCTTCGATTACGAAATTAAAACAAATATGCGATCATCCCCAGCTATTCCTGAAATCACAAGCCTCGGCGACGGTGGAGGAGACGATTCAAGCCTCCCATAAGATGAGCCGTTTGGTGGAGATGATTACCGAGCTGCGGGAGTCGGGTGAGCGGTGCCTGGTTTTCACACAATATATAGATATGGGACATCTGCTGCAGCAGGTCTTGCAGGAGAAGTTGGGTGAACCGACCTTGTTCATGCACGGCGGCATTCCTAAATCGAAACGTGATGAGATGATTGCATCGTTCCAGCACCCTGATGCTGATTTCGGTGTGTTCCTGCTGTCGCTGAAGACGGGTGGAACGGGCTTGAATTTAACAGCGGCGAATCATGTGTTCCATGTGGACCGCTGGTGGAACCCCGCGGTAGAGAACCAAGCGACAGATCGTGCGTACCGCATGGGCCAGACGAAGGAAGTAGAAGTACATAAATTCGTAACGCTCGGCACGCTGGAAGAGAAGATCGATGAGATGCTTGAACGTAAGCAGGGCTTAAGTCAGCAAATTATTGGGACGGGCGAGAATTGGATAACCGAGCTGTCCTCCGAAGAGCTGAGAGAGGTTTTAGCCTTTAGGCAGAAATGGATGGGATAACGAATGGGGTATGTGTATACCTTTGTGTATCACGAAGATGAACGACAGCTATGCCATATGGAGATGCGAGCTTTGTTCCAGAAAGCGCCTTATGATAACTGTGTGATGTCCGAGCGTTGTATCGATCCAAGCCGCAGCCCGTTTATGAAGTACAGGGTAGAGGTTCAATGCGAAGCCAACACCATAGAAGACATGATGGAGCTGTTAGAAGGCTATGAGCTGGGCGACCGCAGCTTTAAGATCATTTTCGTGGATACGCAGAGAAAGCATAAGGAGACCTACACGGACAAACGCATCATTGAACGGCGAGTCGGATCGTGTATCAACGGAAAAGCAGATATGCACGAGCCCATGGTGCGGTTTGGTGTGCTGACTATCGACGGCAAGTGGTATTTTGGCGAGTTGAAGGAAGCAGAGCCGATATGGTTGAAGCATCAGCACAAGCCAAGCGGCTATTCCATGGCGCTTAACACTCGGACCGCCAGAGCTATTGTTAATATTGCATTACCTGCCATAGAGAACAGAACCATGCTGGATCCTTGCTGTGGAATCGGCACGGTGGTAATAGAAGCCTTATCCATGGGCATACGTATCATGGGTCGTGATTTGAACCCGCTTGCGATCACTGGAGCCCGCAGGAATTTGTCTTATTTCGGTTATCCAGATGTCGTAAGCATCTCTGATATTGCAAATATCAAGGGCAAGTATGATGCGCTGGTGCTGGATATGCCCTATAACTTAAATTCCAAGATTTCGCCAGTTGAACAGCACGAACTGTTAATTCAGGCACGGCGATTATCACCAAGAGTAGTCGTCGTTTCAATGGAGCCGATTGAAACGGTTTTAGCTAAGCTGAATGTCTTAATCTTAGACCAATGTGAACTCAAGAAAGGGAGATTTGCACGAAGAGTTTATGTTTGTACATCGCCTGAATTGAAGAATTAAATTGATTTAGGACGCTGGTGGGGGAGGTAACAAGGAATGGCACATGTATGGCTGAATGCAGGTCCCGAGCACGAGACCTTTATATTTGAGTGTTATAAAAGTACCAGATTGGCTGAGATGCAGCAGTGGGGTTGGTCTGAGCCTCAAGCAAATGCTTTTCTGCAGATGCAGTATACAGCACAGAGCAGATCCTACGCACTTCAGTATCCGAATGCACGGACTTATGTCATTCAACAAGACGGTCAGTGGATAGGGCGGATGATTGTAGATTCGAGTGATACAGTTACAGCATTAATTGATATTACCTTGCTGCCTTCGTACCAGAATCAAGGTATAGGGTCTCAATTGATCCGTGAGCTTCAAGCCGAAGCAAGCCGCAGTGGCAAAGGTGTCGTCTTGCATGTACAGCGCACGAATCCTGCGGCTAAACTGTATCAGCGTTTAGGTTTCCAGCCAATAGGCGGAACAGAGCTGTATGAGCGAATGGAGTGGCCTGGGAATTTGATGGATTGAGGAGGAGCTATGGCTGATTTAGTTAAGGACATGTTTAACGAGTCTTTTTTTCAACGCTTAAATGAGGTATTCATACAGGCGTATCCCGGGTTCGATGCGGAGCGCTGCAATCATCTCATAACAGGGAATGGTTGGCAGGAGTTGGAATTCAAGCAACGCGTCATCAGAATCAGCGAATCGTTGTTAGAGGTGCTGCCTCAAGATTACGAAGAACTGCTTGAATTGTTGATACCTGCTTCGGAGTATTTTCAAGGGTTGGAAGGGATCTTCTTCCCCGACATGATTGAGCGAAGGGGCTTGGCTGAGTCGGACCACGTTGAAGCTTCGCTTGATGTATTAGAGCACATGACTGAATTCTCAACTGCTGAGTTTGCGATCCGCCCGTTTATTGTGCATTATCCCGACATTACGATGAAGCGCTTGCTGCGCTGGACGGAGCACACGAATCATCATGTGCGGAGATTAGCAAGCGAAGGCTGCAGGCCAAGATTGCCTTGGGCCATGGCGCTGCCTGGCTTTAAACAGGATCCTCAACCCATTCTCCCCATACTGGACAAGTTAAAGCAGGATCCTTCTGATTATGTGCGCAGAAGTGTAGGCAACAACCTTAATGACATTTCGAAGGATCACCCAGATCGAATTTTAGAGCTGGCGAGGAAGTGGTTAGGGCACGATTCATTCACCGATTGGATTGTGCGCCACGGCTGCAGAACCTTGTTGAAGCAATGCCACCCGGAGGCTTTGAGG
>CAYUSG010000152.1:0-8273 GCA_964447355.1 uncultured Paenibacillaceae bacterium | reverse complement strand
AGTAATCACGCAATGTCTCGTCCCCCTGCTCAAACAAGCTATGTATTTGTTCTATTCTTTGCGTACTTGGTTTAAACAGCCGCGCCCCCGTTAACGCCCATGTCAAATAAGGATGATGGTCAGACGATCTAAACAGCTTTTCTTTTATATACTCAGCTAGAGGCGAGCGACTTCCGTGTTCTGTTAGGAGTGCCCTTAACCCTTCACCCCCATCCATAGACATCATTTGCTGCCATATGAGTGCTGCCTCTTCGAAATGCGGCGGCATGTCATGACCTACTCGGAAGGGTTCAGACAATTGTGTTGCGAGTTGTTGTAACAGCTGTTCGGTTTCACCGCCTAGGGGCAGTCCGCCTTGTCTCATCGGTATGTCGATGCGAAAGGCATCCTAATCCGCATAGCTCAGCTGCTGTCCTGTCAGAATACTATGGAGGAGCTGCGCGTCACGCACGCTTTTGGCCATCGCACCGATGCCCAGCATCCGTTCTTGTTCCTTGTAAGTAATGGCGGGAAAATTCCCTTTGCTGGATATTTGGCTGTTTCCGGATTTGAACCCTACAATACCGTTAAAATGACTAGGAAAACGAATCGAACCCCCTATATCCGCACCGATCCCTATCGCTGCCCCTCCAGCAGCAATCAATGCTCCTTCTCCCCCGCTTGAACCTCCTGCAGTCCGTGTAAGATCCCATGGGTTGTTAGTGCGTCCATGCAGCTTGTTATCCGTTTCTTGACAGAAGCATAATGACGGCGTGTTGGTTTTACCAAGAATGACAGCCCCTTCCTGCTTCAAACGAGCAATGACATCAGCATCTTCTGTTTCAATGATGTTCTTGCGATACGTTAAACCACTGGTTGTGGCCATCCCTTTTACGTGAAAATTATCCTTCACACTCATGGGAACACCTAACAGCTTCCCGTCAATGTCTCCTTCTTGCACACGTTCATCTATCGCTTTCGCCTCTTGGCGCGCTTCATTAAACCGTTCTTGCGTTAAGCAATTAATCATGGGTTGAACAAGGGACAAATGTGAAATATAGGTTTCAACAGCCTGTATGGAAGTAATTAGCCAAGCCTTAATATGCTCTGCTAATTCGGTTGCATCCATATCCAGAATATTCATGACGTGTTACCTCCTTATAACTTGAGCAGCTTAAGGCAAATCTGCCTCAAACCGTTCAATTTTCTCAAACAGAAACGATTGCCCATTTCTATAAAATCTAGGATCATAAACCCCTAGCGTCTTCCCTTCATCTACAATCAACACGAAAGGGGACCATTCTACCAGCGTCTTAGCCTTCGGATTCTCAGTGAACAACTGATCTAAATCTGCATCCTCATGTGAAGTTAAGGTGACAACTGTGTTAAGCTCTGACCACACCGATCCTTTCTTTAGAATCACTTCATCCCCCTGTTTGCCAATTAAAGTGAACACACCCGGTACGAAATCCGCTGATAAAGCCACCTGCTCATAGTCCGATTTGTGGGTGTTCACTAAATAACTGCCTTGCAGCGTTTGAAATCCAATATGCAGTGCCATCAGCAACCACACAGCTCTGAAAATCTTATGAGACGGCCACTTCAATAAATGCTTGCCGAACTTTGCTGTAAGCCAACCGACGAGCATGAGCGTCCAAAACACCAAATCTACAATCGGAATCGTGCCAAAAGTCAACCGCGCAGCAGTGATCGGTTCGAAGTACCCCGTCCCCCACGCATTAAAAATATCACTCGTATCATGAATGAACACGGCAATGGCAGCTATGCCAAGCCATAACCATCCCTTTACTTTGAATATCCCTTTCACCATGCCTGCAATCACTGCAGCCCACACGGGAACCAGCAGAATAGAGTGTGTAATACCTCGATGCCACATTTGGTACCTGCCAACTGTATCCCACCAAGCCGAGATCACATCAATATCGGGAATTTGCGAGCCTGTTAATGTCGCAAACAGTAATGCCCGTTTCTCTGATCTTGTCATTTGGGACTTGTCTACCGCACCGTATAAAGTCAGCCCAAAAAGTGTATGTGTTACCGTATCCATCCGATGTTAACTCCACTCCTTCTATATCACATACGAACCTATGCAAACATCCAGAACATATGACTCCATAGTGATATGAGATTCACTCTTATTATAACAACTAATATTCAAGGATTCATCTGCACGTTAAGATGAAGGAGTTCACCTGCTTTGTATCGAATATATAAGATTCTGAAGTTTTAACGAACTATACAAGATATGTTACAAAGCGCATTTAAGTTAAGCTTGGAAAGGATTTATTGCAATGAAAACATTAGTCATAGCAGAGAAACCAGATATGGGGAGAAATATCGCCGCAGCCATTGAACCAAGGGCGAAGAATAACCGTACCTATATTGAGGGAGAACGCTATATCATCACTTGGGCTATCGGTCATCTGATTACCCTTGCTGAGCCAGATAAATATGATGAAAAATACAAAAAATGGAGCCTTGGCGATCTGCCGATTATTCCAGATTCGTTTAAGCTTATTCCAAACTATAAAACAAAAGATCAACTCAAAGTGATTGCAGACCTTGCCAAGCAGTGTGACCGACTTGTTAATGCCTGCGATGCCGGGCGGGAAGGCCAATATATTTTTCACCTTATTCAACGCCATCTCCGCCTCACACATCCTGTGAAACGCCTTTGGATATCCGACTTGACCCCCGAAACGATTCGTCAGGGATTTGAACAGCTGAAAGACGGCGCTGATTACGAGAACTTAACGAAGGCAGCCTGTGCGCGAAGCGAAGCCGATTGGTTGATCGGCATGAATGGATCCAGAGCCTTTACGACCAAGCATAATGTACTTTTATCCGTAGGTCGGGTGCAAACCCCCGTCTTGGCACTCATTTATGACCGCCAGAAAACAATCGAGGACTTCTCCTCGTTGACATTTTACGATGTATATGCCGCGTTTTTGCAAGGCGATATGAGCTACAAGGGAATTTGGCAAGGCGAACGTATTCAAGATCGGCAACGTGCCGAAGATATTGTCGCTAAGACCCATAACCAGCCAGGACGCATAGACAGCTATGAATGCAAAGACACCAAGGAACATCCTTACAAGCTGTTTGATCTCACCTTGCTGCAGCGAGAAGCGAATGCTAAATGCGGTTTCAGCGCGAAGAAAACACTGGATATCGCCCAAGCGCTTTATGAAAAGCATAAAGTCATCTCTTATCCCAGGACGAATTCTAACTACGTCACAGAACAGAATATACCCGAAATGCATCGTGCATTCGACGCGTTAAAAAGCACTTCATACGGTGAACTCGTTCAACAGGGTAACAAATCATTGGTGCATATTAAAAATTCGAGTATTTGCAATCCTGCGAAGGTAGAAGACCATCATGCCATCTTGCCTACGCATAAGAGAGCGGCTAATTTATCAGCTGATGAACAGAAAATATACGATCTGATCGTGCGCAGGTTCCTGTCCCACTTCTACCCTGCTGCAGCGTATAAAGTGCACACCGTCTTCACAGAGGTCGCCAAAGAAATGTTCAAAACTACAGTCAAGGAGCTGCTGCAGCTCGGCTGGAAGGTTATTTATGCAGACCAGCACAAAAACACTGCTAAGGGTAAGAACAAATCGGACGATGAGCAGCAAGAGGAAGACGAAACGGATACCCCCTTTATCATCGATCCTAAGCAAGGTGTGTTATGTATTGAAGCAACGGCCAAAGAGAAAGAAACACAGCCGCCCAAGCCATTTACCGAAGGCACACTGCTCAAAGCTATGGAATCTGCCGGAAAGCAGATCGAAGATGAGGAATTGCGGGATGCGATGAAGGATTCCGGACTGGGCACACCTGCAACGCGCGCAGCTACCATTGAACGTCTGAAGAAAGTCGGATACATTGAAATGAAGGGAAAACGCATTGTGTTGACCCAAAAGGGCCGTACTGCGATCGAGGTGATCCGAGGTGCGGGAGTTGATCTGTTAACTTCACCCGAGATGACGGGTCATTGGGAGCGCCGGCTTAATGAAATTGCCAAGGGTAAGGCTGGAGACCAGGCCTTCATGGATAAAGTGAATCAGTTTTCTTAGCTGATTGTAGATAAAGTACGCTCGCAGCCGCGCGCGGCCAAATCGGCATTTTGCACATATGATCATGAGAAGAAAAGTCCACGTAAAACCAGCCGGACAGCATCCAAGCCTGCGGCCTCTAAATCAACAGCAGCTAACACATCGGCCCAGGATGGACAGGTCCCTGCTATCATCGGAATTTGCCCAAGAGAAGGCTGCGGAGGCCACATCTTCATGGGACGTAAAGGCTATGGCTGCAGCAACTATAAACAGGGCTGTAATTTTGTCATCTGGAAGGAAAGCTTCGGTAAAACCTTAACGGACAACATGATCAAATCGCTGCTGCAAAAAGGCAAAACGAATAAACTTAAAATTAAACAAACTAACGGATCAAGTATTGATGCGAGAATTGTACTGAAGGATACTTCAACAGGGGGACTGGAGCTTGAAGCGCTCTAAGTCCCCCCTGTCGGGGAAGTATTAGCGTTGCTTGACTGGCATCCAAATCTCGCTATATTTATGTTCCGCAGGATCATCGTGCTTCGTAAAAGAAATTCCGGGTATATCCGCTATTTCATAACCTGAAGAAGGCAGCCATTCAGAATATATTTTGGCGTTCGTTTCTTGAAACGTTGCCGGAAAAGGTCCTTGATTAGGGAATATAGCCCATAAACTTTCTTTAATCGTTATGTGTTCGAGATCCTCGAATGTATTTTCTTTTGTAGTTGCAAAACCAATCATATGGGTCATGTAACCTTTCTCATCCAAATAGCCGTCATCAAATTGATAAGATACGTTCAAGACACGGTGAGGATATAGATCTGCCAGTTGATGCATTTCATGTCTTTGCCTCTCTGTAATGGATTGGGCTAATTCTAGGATAGCTTGATTAACACCCTCGAATTGAATAGGTACTCTTTTCGAAACCCCTACGATATTAAACTTCTCTTTCTTTTCAATTTTGAATTCCATAGACACGCCTCCTCTAATATCGATAAAGAAAGTAAATTGGGGAAATGATTTTTGGACTTTGTTCCTGCTTACTTCAGAAGGTAAAAAACCACTCCATTCTCGAAAGGCTCTTGAAAATCCTTCAATGGATTGATAGCCATACTTATAAGCGATATCTGTCACTTTTGCCCCGTTAATTAACTCAACGTTCGCAGCTGATAACCTTCTATGTCTGATATACTCATTCAAAGACATTCCAGCCAAATACGAAAACATTCGTTTAAAATGATAATCGGACATACCCACGATATTCGAGATATCTTTTCCGGAAATGTCTTCCGTCAAGTGGGCTTCAATGTAGTCCATTAAATGATTGAATTGTTGTAGCATTCATTCCCCTCCTTTACAATACAATTGTATAAATTCCTTGTATGTTTCTCTCGATATTATGCATACGGAGTTGATCGGAACCTTATTTATAGCGCTTACATTTTGAATGAGGGATTACACTACACACGTGTAAACCCTTCTTCTTGCAAGTAATCCACAGCTTCTTCATAAGTTTCAAATGCTGATTCTAGATTGAGACCGACATACACCATCCACAGATCATCTTCTAAAATGAGCATTAAGGATTGCTTTTGGTCAGCACTCACCCATCTCTCCTCTTGTTCAGCGCCTGTGGTGACTGCTAATTCTTGTATTGGCCGAGGTGACATGGAGTCAATAGCATCTTGCAGGATACGTTTCAGTTCTTTTGACGAGTAGTCTCTAATATTGACCAAGCCTCTATCATCCGTTTCATAGCCTTCAGCTTGACCTGCATAGACAAAACCATTACCGTTAGGATGAAGATGGTAGACAACAACGGTTTTACCCACATCACTGTCGAGATAATGATAATTGATCCTGCCTAATGATACCGCTTTGGGTGTGAGCTGTTTAAAACTTTCTATAATCGTTTTCTTCTCTTCGAATGTCAGCATGATTGCCTCCTGCATGTGAAATAATAGCTCATTATAGCATACCTGCTGCACTACAACCAAAATCAATCACTGAGGTGAACCCATTGATAGAATGGACCGGCGAACGAATTATCCCTAAATTATTAAAACCGAGCAACGGCATGCTGCTTGAGCATTTAGCCCGCTATTATTTCTCAGCCCCTTATGCTTCTGGCAGAGTGCTCGATATCGCTTGCGGCACCGGATACGGCAGTCATCTCGTTGCCAAGGAACGAAAACGTGAAGTGACTGAAATTGTTGCAGTCGACCGCGATGAAAGCACCATTCGTTATGCTAACCGTGAATACCACCACCAGAAAATATCGTTTGTTAAGGCCGATGCAGAGGACCCTGCACTCCCCCAGAGACTAGGGCTTTTCGATACCATTCTAAGCTTCGAAACGATTGAGCATGTTCAGCATGATGAACGTGTTATAGATCATTTCTATACGATGCTTAAACCCGGAGGCATCCTGGTCGTTTCTACCCCTTTCGGAAGGGGGCGCGGCCAACCCACAAGTGAACCCTTTCACTTCCACCAATTGACACCCGATGAATTCCAAGCTTTATTTTACCGTTTCTCGAAGGTAGAGATGTATCTTCAACGCGGGTTAACTTTTGAGGTTCTCCCCCGCGAGGGAGTGCGTTATTTTCTTGGTATGGCTGTCTGCTATAAAGCTTCTGTTTGCGATACATGAGTTCAGAGTACTTAAGCTTTAAACGGCCAGATGGCTTCACAATTGAATACCATCTGGACCTGCTAATGCTTAGAACGATCCTCCATTCAATTTAGCCCTTGAATTTCGTGTTCTTCATATGCTCCATCAGCCAGCGCACGAAGACATCATCACGCACAAGCCAGGCTTGATGCTCACGTTTGATATCACGCTCCACCTCATTGAACGAAGCATATGCATCTGATCGGCTGTCATTATTGAGCTCAAAGTACCAGCTATCGTTCTCCTGAAACACCATAAACTGATCGCCCTGGCGATTTTCGTATAAGGACCCTGCTCTTGAGCCCTTGATATTGTATTGATTCTTAAAGGCGTCTTGACGAATAGGTTCAAGCGGAAAAGGCTCTGCAACATATAAGCGGTATACCTCCTCGTTTAACGTACAGCCCGATGCTTTTGCATGACCGCCTCCTCCGAATTGTCCTGCTACCTTCGAAACATCTATATCATCATGAATCGTTCTCAAGCTCATTTTCTTACCGCTCATATTCAGAATCGCTATGTAATCCAAATGCGAATATTCCTTACCCAGCTCATTACCCAGCTCTGAATGATAAGATTCGGCATGAACAATCCCCACACATTGTTGATGAATAAACGTCTGAACGGTCTCACGTTTTTTTCGCCGAACGTATCGTTCAATTTTCTCGTCTTCCATATCGAGTATTTTTTCCTCGAACGCATCAAAAGCAAAGTGTTCGCTGGTGCGCAGGCGCTCCACCATCTTCTCCTCAAATTCATCCAGCGACAGCATGAAGAATAAATCGTTCAGTCGCTTCGCTTGCACGTTATCATTATGATCCCACTCCCATGTATCGTATTGCCTAACGAGCTCTACATATTCGTCTATTGCTGGGGTTGACTGCATAAGACGATGCTGGATCAAATACTCATAGAATAATGATGTTGCCGAAGCAAGCCGGCCATCTTCGTATTGAACATGGACCATTCCCCATGGATATTGATTGAAGTGCAAGGCCGTTTTATGGTGGTCAATCAATTTGACTTTTCCTCCGGATTCAACGTAAGCAGCCAGGCCTTTTTCATTTGTTTCATGCACAGATAAATCCGTAATGAACAAATAACTATCCTTCATACCCTTCTCTTCAACCTGCTTCAAAAACCGCTCTACCTGAAAATTCAAACCTTCTACTGAATTATATCGAACTTGTACTTCATCACCGAAGGCAAGTTTTGCAATGATCCCGCAGCTCACGCCGTCTAAATCATTGTGTGTGAATACTTGATACATCTTCTTTCCCCTCTCGTATTAAGCGTCTAGTTTAATGTGCTTGATAATCGGTTACTTTATGCCTTAGACAACAATGACCCGCAGATTAATCACCAACCAACTTATCGTGTGATTAACTTGCGGGCCCGTATAAGACATGACCCTGAATTTCGAAAGCCTGTAATAGCTACATTTCTTTGATGCTAATAGGGTAGATTTATTGTAAATGATTGAATTGTCTGCCATTCGTTTTAATGCAAAATTGAATTTACGGATACACAATCCCCCT
>CAYUSG010000151.1:0-8294 GCA_964447355.1 uncultured Paenibacillaceae bacterium | reverse complement strand
CATTATATGTTAACTTTTTATGTTTGTCAACATCACGTGCATAGAGCAGACTTTGCATATTTAAGGTTCTAATCTGAGGCCCTATAGGTTGACATTGATTGCCTCCATCGTTATAATTTTTCCTTGATAAGCAATAGGTAGAAATCAATGAAGAAAACGAGTAAGTCATAGCCCATAACAGCAGAGAGACGGTTTCGACTTGTTCCATTGACGTGAAGAAGTTGGCTGAGAAGACCGTTATTATGAAGAATGACTGAAGCTATTTCGGAGAGTGGCATTAAACCCACCGGATCGGACCCGTTACAATCCGTTGATGAAGGCGATTATTCCTTGTGCATATTTAGTTTTATCAGTACACGTGCACCGGGATAATAACCAGGGTGGTACCGCGAAATCAATTCGTCCCTGTTTACAGGGGCTTTTTTTGTTGTTTGAATCTCTGAAGAGATGTGGAGGAATAGAAGATGAAAGCAAGTGAAATTCGTCAGAAGTGGTTAGATTTTTTTGCCAGCAAGGAGCACAATATTGAGCCTAGTGCTTCGCTTGTACCGCACAACGACCCATCCCTGCTGTGGATAAATGCGGGTATGGCTCCATTAAAGCCGTATTTTGACGGTCGAATTATCCCTGACAATCCTAGAATTGCGAACGCACAAAAATGTATTCGCACCAATGATATTGAGAATGTGGGGAAAACGCGCCGGCACCATACGTTTTTTGAAATGCTTGGAAATTTCTCGATTGGTGATTACTTCAAAGAAGAAGCAATTACCTGGGCGTGGGAGTTTCTGACCGATCCGAAATGGATTGGCTTTGCGCCAGAGAAGCTTTCGGTTACGATTCATCCCGAGGATGAAGAAGCCTTCGATTTATGGCATAACAAGATCGGATTGCCAGCAGAGCGCATCATTAAGCTGGAGGATAATTTCTGGGATATAGGTGAGGGGCCATGTGGTCCTTGTACTGAGATTTTCTATGATCGAGGGGAAGCATATGGCGCTCTAGAGGATCCAGAATGTTATCCGGGCGGAGAGAATGAACGATTCCTTGAAATATGGAATAACGTGTTCTCGCAATACAATCACAACAAAGACGGTTCTTATACACCGCTGCCAAGCAAGAATATCGATACAGGGGCTGGATTAGAACGGTTTACGTCTATTTTGCAAAATGTGGATTCCAACTTTGATACGGATCTGTTTATTCCTATCATTGAGAAGACTTGTGAGATAGCGGATGTTCGCTATCGTGAGAATACAGATACAGACGTTGCACTGAAAGTTATTGCCGACCATGTGAGGACCGTTGTATTTACCGCGGGTGATGGCGTGCTGCCTTCGAATGAAGGACGAGGTTATGTTGTAAGGCGATTACTGCGCCGAGCTGTTCGTTATGGCAAAGTACTCGGGATCGAGAAACCGTTCATGTATGAGTTAGTTCCAGTGGTATGCGACATTATGGGATCTCATTATACCGAGATCGTTGAGAAGCGTGACTTTATTGAAAGAGTTATCCGTACAGAAGAAGAACGGTTCCACGAGACATTGTCCGACGGTTTATTGATCCTTGAAGCGATGATTGATCGTGCGAAAGCTGACGGTGGCGATGTGATTTCTGGGGCAGATGCGTTTAAGCTTTACGATACTTACGGGTTTCCATTTGATTTGACAGAGGACTACGCATCAGAAAAAGGGATGTCGGTTGATCAAGAGGGCTTTGATCAAGCGATGAAGGAGCAGAGAGATCGAGCACGGGCGGCTCGTCAAGAGACTGAAAGTATGAAGGTTCAAGGGGGTCCGCTTGCTGATTTCACGGATAAAAGTGAGTTTGTTGGATATACTGATTTGGTAACTGATTCCAAAATTATTGCTATCGTACATGGTGACAGCTTTGTGGATTTTGCCGCAGAGGGCCAGACGGTCCAACTGATCTTGGATCAAACTCCTTTTTATGCGGAAAGCGGTGGTCAAGTCAGCGATCAGGGTTCGATCCAAGGGGCTCAAGGCACTGGAATTGTTGAGGATATGAGCAAAGCGCCGCACGGTCAGCACGTTCATTTGGTTCGCGTGGAATCGGGTAAACTTCGGACAGGCGATACAATTACAGCTTCGGTAGCGGGACAAGCTCGCGAGGCTATTATTAAAAATCATACGGCCACTCATTTACTGCACAAAGCATTAAAGGAAGTGCTGGGTGATCATGTGAATCAGGCCGGTTCATTAGTTGAGGCTGAACGCCTGAGGTTCGATTTCTCTCACTTTGGCAGCATACAGCTAGAAGAACTGGTCCACATTGAGCGCAAAGTAAATGAACAAATATGGAAACACATTCGTGTTGATATTTCGAATCAATCACTTGCCGATGCGAAAGCAATGGGCGCTATGGCTTTGTTCGGCGAAAAGTACGGCGATGTTGTTCGTGTAGTACAGGTCGGCGATTACAGTCTAGAGCTTTGCGGCGGCTGCCATGTCAGTAATACGTCACAAATCGGCCTGTTTAAAATTGTCAGTGAAAGCGGCATAGGTTCTGGCATTCGAAGAATTGAAGCGGTAACGGGCCGCTATGCTTACGAGTATATGGATGGACAGTTAAATGTGCTTCAGCAAGCGGCAACGCTGCTCAAATCCAATGTGAACGACGTGCCGAAACGTCTGGATGCATTGCAGCAGCAGCTCCGTGATTTGTCCAGGGAGAACGATGCTTTAAAGGCGAAATTAAGCAAGGTTGAAGCGGGTTCCCTAGAGGACCAAGTGAAACAGGTTGGTGAGGTTCAGCTGCTGGCAGCTCAGGTGAATGCACAGGATATGGATACGCTGCGCGGAATTGCAGACCAAATGAAGGACAAGCTCGCCTCTGCTGTCATTGTGCTGGGGGCAGTTAATCAAGATAAGGTGAATTTCGTTACTTCAGTAACGCCGGATTTGGTGAAGAAAGGGTATCATGCAGGTAAAATTATTAAAGAGGTAGCAACACGCTGCGGCGGAGGCGGCGGAGGCAGACCTGATATGGCCCAAGCCGGAGGAAAGGACCCTTCGAAATTAACGGAGGCTTTAAATTCTATTGAACAATGGATTGTTCAATCCTGAGTAAATGGTTTAAAATAGAAGTAAGTATGATAAAATGACCGAATGGTTATTGATGAAAATGATTCATACATGCGAGCAATTCCAAAGGAGCAGGTGATGAGTATGGAACATCCGATGGATAAAACTATGAAGTTCGACGTCAAAGCAGAGGAAGTTGAGACATCACCCAAAGAGGTCATATTGGCCGTCTACAGTGCACTACAGGAGAAAGGGTATAACCCGATTAACCAGCTGGTAGGGTATCTGCTTTCAGGCGACCCGGCGTATATTCCCAGACACAACAATGCAAGAAGCCTGATTGGTAAACGTGAACGCGATGAGCTGATTGAAGAATTAGTCAGATCCTATTTACAACAGCATCGTTAATTTACAGGCCGGTGGTATTGCCATCGGCCTTTTAGGAGTTATGTGAACATGAGAGCCATGGGTTTAGATTTAGGCGACAAGACGATTGGCATCGCTGTCAGTGATGAATTGGGATGGACAGCCCAGGGTGTGGAAGTCATACGAAGAACGACCCAAGAGAAGGATATCGCCCGCCTGCAAGCTTTAGTCGAACAATTGAATGTTGACCAGATCATACTTGGATTGCCTAAGAATATGAATGGTACAATTGGTCCCAGTGGGGAAAAATGTATCGCATTCGCAGAACAGTTAAAACAAATACTAAATCTGCCTGTTCATCTGTGGGATGAACGACTAACAACGATGGCAGCACAAAGAACTTTAATTGAAGCAGATGTCAGCCGTAAGAAACGTAAACAGGTGATTGATAAGATGGCTGCTGTTCTTATTTTGCAAAATTATTTAGATTCTAAGTAAGGGGTGGAGAAAATGACTGATAACTGGAAAGAGATGGATGAGCCTGAATTGATTTATATACCTGACGAAGAAGGTAACGAAGAGGAATTCGAGGTCATTATGAAATTTGAAGTAGATGATTCGGATGCTAAATACATGATGGTTGTACCTGTGGTCGGTGACGGAAGTGATAACGAGGAAGAGGTCTATGCATTCCGTTATGAGGAGGATGAGGAGGATCTGAAGCTTTATCCTATCGAGGATGATGCGGAATGGGAAATGGTTGAAGAGACATTTAATACGCTGCTTGCTGAGCTTGGAGATGGAGAATGAGTGTGTTAAAAGATCAGTATGGATCTGATGTCATTCTTTATGACGAGCAGGGGCGTGAAGTGACTTATCGCATTATGGCTGAAATACAATATCAGCACAAGCTGTATGCTGTGCTTCAGAGCAAAGCAATGGCTAAAGAAGGCGAAATTGAAGTGTTCCAAGCGTTGCAGCAGGTCAATGGCCAGTGGGAATTGGAAACGGTCGAAGACGAAGCTGTGTGGGAGGATGTCGCTGAGCTTTATGACGAGATGGTATATGAGAAGTTTGCGGGTCAAGATGACTAAGCAGCGGCATTTATAGGAGCGGAGAAGACCCGCTCTTTTTCCGTAATGGTTATGGGTCAAAATATAAGGTGGGATTATATTGTTAGCGGAAACCAATCAAGACACATTAAAAGAGGAGACACCTCCGCAGACATTCAAGAAACGAAGGACGTTCCTGAGATGGTTGCTGTTCATGGTTATGATTGTGGTGGGAGTCGGCATTGGAGTAATGGTTTATATCACTAATGCTCTGCAGCCTTTACCAGAAGGACCTGTTCGCAGCATCGTCATACCTCAAGGTGTAGGGTCTTCCCAGATCGCAGACATTCTGGAATCAGAGGGCATCATAGATGACGCATTTGTATTCAAGCTATATTTGCGATATGAGCAGGAGGGGAGTGCTTTTCAAGCGGGTGAATATGCTATGCAGCCAGGAATGACACATCAGGAGATTATTGCTATGCTCAATACGGGGGATGTGATTCAAGAACCAACTGACCGGGTCACGATTCCAGAGGGCTATACGATTAAGCAAATGGCTGAAAAACTGCCATCGGATTTAGACCCTGCTGTATTCTTAGAGCTTGCGAATCAACCTTCAAGCTTTGAATTCAGCTTTATCGATAGCATTCCCGAGGATCAGGCGTTAACATACGCCCTGGAAGGTTATTTATTCCCTGAGACGTATGATTTTAAGATTGACAGCACTGAGCATGATATTATGCAGCGTATGTTATTTGAAATGGAGAACAGACTTCAAGAACTTCCAGAAGATTGGCAGCAGGTTATGGAGAACAAGGGATTAACGTTCCATCACTTACTCACCATTGCTTCGCTAATAGAGCGGGAAGTGATTGTTGATCATGAAAGGCCGTTAGTTGCAGGGGTCATTTATAACCGCTTGAATATCGATATGATGCTGCAAATTGATGCAACGGTGCAATATGTATTGGATAAACAGAAGGAGCGGCTTTTATACGCTGATTTAGAAGTAGACAGCCCTTATAATACTTATAAAATAACTGGATTACCGCCAGGACCTATAGCGAGTCCAAGTATATCATCGATCAAAGCAGCGCTGTATCCCGAAGCATCTGACTATTTATTCTATGTCACTAAGAAAGACGGGACGAACGAACATTTATTCGCAACTACGTATGAAGAGCACCTAAATAACATTGAGAAAAGCAAACAGACAGCGGATTGAAATTCGCACTAAGCATTAAATGAGGAAGGATTACTATAGATTCATATGATTCTAAATGAAGAAGTGTTTAACTATTTGGAACAACTTATTCCTGCCAGAACGGGCATTGTTCACACTATTGAACAAGAGGGATTAGCTGATCGCGTACCGATCATACAGCCTGCAGGTGTACAAGCTCTGCGGCTCTTAACGAAGCTTCATCGACCGTCACGCATTCTGGAAGTAGGGACCGCGATTGGTTACTCAACTATTCATCTAGCTGAAGCTGCGCCAGAAGCGGATGTAGTGACCTTGGAAATTGATGAACAACGAGCCAAGCAAGCCAAGCGTAATATTGAAGCTGCGGGTTTATCGGATCGTATTAGCGTTGTCTTAGGCGATGCGGTTGAGACGATTCCAACACTTGATTCTCCGTTCGATTTGGTGTTTATTGATGCCGCAAAAGGAAAGTATGAACTATTTTTTGATTTGGTTTTCCCCATGCTTTCACCCGGCGGCTTGATCATAGTGGACAATGTATTATTTCGTGGCATGGTGGCTTTGGAGCAGGATGCAATGCCGAAGAAATATCGTTCGATGCTTACAAAGCTAAATCGGTTTAACGCAATGCTGGCAAAACATCCTGAGTTAGATACGATGTTTCTGCCTGTAGGAGACGGACTGGCGGTATGCCAAAAACGTAAAGCAAAGGTGATATGAAATGAAGAAACCAGAATTGTTAGTCACCGCAGGAAGTATGGAGGAGCTGACCCGTTTGATTGAAGCGGGAGCAGATGCAGTGAACATAGGGGAGCAGCGGTTTGGCCTTCGCCTTCCTGGTGATTTTTCGATAGAACAAATCAAAGAAGCGGTTGTGTATGCGCATGAGCGGAACGTTAACATTTATGTATCAGTGAATGGAATCATTGAGAATCATGAATTAGACGCGTTGCCGAATTATCTAGAGGCTCTGCACGAAGCGAATGTGGATGCTGTTGTGTTTGGTGACCCAGCGGTCATTATGGCATTAAGGCAGAAGGGCATTAAACTTCCACTGCATTGGAATACAGAAATGACAACGACGAATTATACAACCGCTCATTTCTGGAAAGCGAAAGGGGCAACTAGAGTTGTGTTAGCCCGTGAGTTAAATTTAGAAGAAGTGCTTGAATTCAAACGCAATTGTACGATGGAAGTGCAGGTACAGGTGCATGGAATGACGAACATTTATCATTCAAAGCGCAAGCTTGTGCGTAATTACATGGAGCATGTGGGTAGAGAAGAACTTGAGAGCCTGGATATTGATCGGCGCATGGTCTTGGTGGAGCATGAACGAAGAGAGGAAAAATATCCCGTCTATGAAGATTTAAACGGAACACATATTATGAGTTCAGAGGATGTATGCATGCTCGAGGATTTGCATGAGCTGCTTGAAGGTCAGCTTGATGCGTTAAAGATTGAAGGTCTTATGAAATCAATCGAATACAATGAAGCTGTCGTGAAGGCGTACCGTCAAGCTATTGATCATTATTATGAAAATCCCGAAGGGTATGAGTTTGATCCAGCTTGGCTGGAGGGGATTGAAGCGCTGCAGGACCCTGAACGTGAACTAACCTTTGGATTTTTCTATAAAGAACAAGTGTACTGAGGGGTGAGAATATGACTGTCACATTAAAGCCAAGCCCCGGCAGCAGACGCCGGAAATTGGATAAGCCTGAATTATTGGCACCTGCTGGTAATTTGGAGAAATTAAAGTTTGCCATCCATTATGGTGCAGATGCCGTCTATATTGGCGGGCAAAAGTATGGGCTCAGGTCGAATGCCGATAATTTTAGCTTTGAGGAAATGCGTGAAGGTGTGGAATTTGCAAATCGATACGGAGCAAAAGTATTCGTCGCTACGAACATTTACGCTCATAATGAAGATATTGACGGACTTGAGGATTACCTGCGCAAGCTGGAAGAGGTAGGCATTTCAGCCATTATTGCAGCGGATCCGTTAATTATAGAAACGGCGATGCGTGTGGCTCCCAAGCTGGAGGTGCATTTAAGCACACAGCAATCAACGATGAACTGGCAGGCTGTTCAGTTCTGGAAAGAAGAAGGTCTTCCCAGAGTGGTCCTTGCCAGGGAAGCCAACATGGATGAAATTAAGGAAATTAAAGAAAAGGTTGATATCGAAATAGAGGTATTCATTCACGGGGCGATGTGTTCTTCCTATTCCGGCCGATGTACCTTATCGAATCACTTTACAGACCGAGATTCTAATAGGGGCGGATGCTGTCAGTCGTGCCGCTGGAAATACGACCTGTTCGAGGAAGGGCCTGCATTAGTTGAAGAGCTTGTATCCGAGGATGAAGCACAGGAAGACACCGCGCTGCAAAGCTTCCGTACAGGCATTAAGGAGCTGCCTCTCTTCAGTGAAGATGATGACTCCTTTATGATGAGCGCAAAAGATTTGTGCATGATTGAACACATTCCAGCCATGATTGAATCGGGTGTGGACAGTTTTAAAATTGAAGGCAGAATGAAGAGTATTCATTATGTAGCTACGGTCGTTAATGCTTATCGTCAAGCGATTGACAGTTACATGGCGGATCAAGAGGCATACTCGTTAAAGCAAGAG
>CAYUSG010000150.1:0-8421 GCA_964447355.1 uncultured Paenibacillaceae bacterium | reverse complement strand
AATACCACAAATGCAGTAAGGGAGCCACTCCGTGGCCCCCGAAAATTTATAATTTTTTATATTTTCAAAAGAAAACCGTCAGGGAAAATCGTCCTGACGGTCCTTTGTAGGTCTAAACAGTTCATGTTCCTGTTATCTCGCTTGCTTTTTTAACTTCACCACATATAACATGACATTAACTAAATAGTGAATCATCGTGCCAATGAGCAGAAATAGGATGATTTCCGTGACGGTCGGATCGTAGAAAAAGTGGGCGGCTATAATACATCCGATGACAGAGTCCGCTTGATCAATGATCGTAAAAGCGATACCTGTCTTTCCCTGAACATTCTGCCCCGGCGGAATATGAATACGTCGTTTAACAAAACTATTAGGCAGTTCAAATAATACATAAAACAAGCCCCACAGCATACCGTATCCTATCTCGGTCCAAGGCGTGTTAAAAGTATCCCACGACAATAGCGAGTTCTCCCCCAGCCATGTCCACTGACGCACTGCTAGTCCCATGACGCCAAACCAGAATCCGCAGCATACAACCATTCCCCAAAATCCGGCCCATGTCTTATTTTCACCAAAAATAGGCTTCCCATCGCGCCAAAGTCTTCCTCTGTCTATAGGGAAACGATACGTTCGGACCCATGGAAGCTTTACCCACACCATGTTAGTAATACCGCCTAATATAATAGGCATCATGAACAATAATACTTGTAACAATATCATATCAGCTATGTTCCTATCTTCTAACGAAATAGTAATAATGATTCAATGCAGCGTATACATAACGGAACCAAGAAAAACGTATATCCAAGGACATAAAAGCGCCGGGCGATTGAAAACGTTGGCCGCATGACCCATTTGATTAAATAATACTGATTGAGTATGAAGTGAAGGATCAGTACAACGAACAATCCGGTTCCATAATTCCAGCTCACGCTTAACCCTATTCCACACAGAAACGCAAGCAGAAACAACAGGCAGGCTGTGAGTGCCGTATGGCGAGCACCCATCTCCCGCTCATAAGATGGAAGCGGCGCGGGTTTATCCACCCCGATATTATGTGCGTATTCATGAGCGATGGCAGAGAAGTAGAAAAAGCCGGCGCAAGCAGGCGCTGCCATCGTCACATCCTGATGCTGAGATAAAACCAAATAGAACGGAATACATGCGAAGATGACATTCGAGCCAAAGGGCCTGAACCGATAGGGTATCCGAAAATGCATCCGATACCATGTCCCATAATAGATGATCACTATCGTAATGAAGGCGAGTGCAAGGATTTGACCGATATTCATAATGAACAGCAGCGTCAGTGAGCAAAAAAACGCACGTTGGACGGATATCACCGAAACAACACCGGTCACCAGCCCTCTATGAGGGCTCTTGATGCGGTCCTCATCGATCGAATGAAGGTCGTCCAATGCGCGCAGTGCAAAGAATGCCAACCAAATCGAAATCATTTGGATGAGATACATAGATAGATTCATATGGGCATTAGGACTCGCACCCCATCCAATAATGACCGCTAGCGGAATTGTGACTAACAGTGGATAACGTTCCGAAATGTACCTTAGCAGGTCACTCATCCTGTCTTCGCCTCAACAGCTTCAAGCCGTTCGATCTCTCCGGTATGACCATTGACGATAATCATTTCCCCATCAATCAGCAGACTGGTAGCTCTTTCTACGGCTGCAACTGCAGGTATGCCGAATTCACGGGCGACAATCGCGCCATGAGACAACATCCCGCCTTTCTCCAATACGATCCCGCCAGCAATCTTAAACAATGGAGTCCAGCCTGGATCCGTACTTTTCGTAACTAATATGTCGCCAGGCTGAAGCCGCTGGTCATGAACAGGATCCATAATAATACGGACCCTCCCCTTTACTTTACCGCCGGATACAGCCACTCCGATACATTGGGAGGCAGAAGAAAAGGAAGCATCGGTCTTGACTTCATCCGCTTGATAATAAGACGCTTGTTTTCGCATGAAGAATCCCGGCGGCTCCACACCTTCGTTGTTTTCATGTGCTTGCTTGCGCATGGCTATGAGTTGAGGTATCAGCTCGGGGAACTGGAACTTCCCATAGCCCAATTGTTCTACCTCGTTCCAACCTAAATAGAAAATATCTTCCGGTTGCTCGATATGCTTGTTATCCACAAAATGTTTCCCGATTTGCAATGCAACTTGACGAATCTCCCCAAATAACAAACTTCTGATCAAACGGCTCTGTTCACGCATCCGAATCGATTTATGCGCCTGTTTCAGCACCCTATGAAACAAAGCTCTCTTCCACAGCGGCAAGGCGTGGCTAATTTGATCGATCCAGTAATTAGCATCGTGTATGTTGTCTGCTGCACCTTCCTGACCGACCGGATGCTGGAGATGTTGATATTTCTTCACTAGTATCCAGTAGAGATCATGTCTTTCCTCGAACGTAGGAGACACCATGGTGCAATCGTGGTAACATCTCCCGCCAAACTGATCCATAAACCGCTGAAACGCCGCAAGCGTCTCACCTTGAAGCTGTTGCTCCAGTTCCTGATAATGCTGCCTGTCAAGCAGCTGCTGCAAGTGCGGCACGGCAGAGATATGTTTGGCTTGTTGTTCGATTAAACGCGTCGGTTCGAGGCTGCGAAGGTTATCGGTCTGCAGAACATGGACAGAAGCCAGATCCGTGTTAATATGATCTGCCTTTACCCACTTCTTGATCAATAGATTTAAACCACCCGGGCAGATGGCGGCGAACAAATCTACGAGGGCTGGACGATCATAGTATTTCCTGACAAAAGAATGCAGGATATAATCCAGCGTCTGCAATAATTGGGACAATGTCTGCTGTTCATAACCGGAAGAGCGCCATATAGCCCTACTTTTATAATATTCATCCTCGTATTGCTGGACTCGCTTTGAACCCGTCACCCATAATTGTATCGATCGCAAAACAAAAGAAACCTGGCCTAGTCGTTTAAATTTGCGATTGGCTTGAATGGCAAATTCTGAACGCGGTTCATATTGAAAAGGTGTGTGCTGCCCAATGAAATTGTCTAACAGCCTCTTTAATAGTGAACCAATAGGCAGCAGGTGTGCTCCTTCGTACCAGTTCGTTAAATTATAATAGATTCGCCCTGCGTGTATGCCCGTTGTATGATTTACGATAGATCGCACCTTTTCCAAATGGCTGTTCTTCCATCCGAACAGCTGAAGCATATGCTTCGTATAATATTGGTAGAAGATATCGACGATCGACCATGTGAACGGAGATACGACAGAAGGGAAATTCTCAACCATATTCACATTCGTCCACAATATATCATCCTCGTCTTTTAGCCCTGTAATCGGCCTGACCTGCAAAATCACTATGCTGTTCTCTACCTCACACCATTCAATGTCAACCGGATATTCATAATGCCGTTCGATCTGCATCGCCAACTGCACCAGCTGCGACAATGATTGAGCGAACGATTCGTCTCCAGAAGCATACATCACGCTTTGGGTCATCCGTGAGACGATGATGCGCTCTGGGGTCAATTCACCCGAAACGAGCCGGTCACCAAGACCGTCCACCCATTCTATGACCATATGATCGGCATCCCTGGTTAACGGATTCATCGTAAACAACACACCAGCATGACGCGGGTATTGTTGTTCTTGTACGATAACGCCCATCGGCGCATGCATCCCCAGATTTCTCTTCTCCATATAAGCTGCAACGGCGGGGTTAAACATACTCGCCCAACAGGATTGAATTTGGTCAAACACATCTTCAGACTTCACATTCAGATAAGTCTCGAATTGGCCTGCCATGGAATGTTCTATGCCGTCTTCTGATATAGAGGATGAACGAACAGCGTAATGATTGAATCTATAGAAACGCAGAGCCTTCTCAATCAATGAATACAAATCAAGCGGGAAGTGGCCTGCTTTAATTTGCCTGGCTTTCTCTTCACCGCTGATGTGGGTGTCATGAATTTGTATATGATTATGCTGGCAATAATAATGAAACGCTTCAACCGTAAGAACGAACCCGTCAGGAACCGGAAGATGCAGCCGATGCAGCTCCATCAGCCTCGCTGCTTTTCCTCCTGTTTTGGTTATATCAATATGACCTGAAGACAAATGTACCAGAAACGGATTTTCTGCCTGAGGCTCGTTAGATTGCATGGACATTATGTTCTGCTCCTTTGAATATAAGAATCACAATAGTGAATCCATTTCATAATTGAGGATTTTGCAACATCCTGATTTAGCAAGCGCAATATGAAATAGATTCATAGTTATACTTTAACTAATAGTTTGTCGGTGATCGAACCCTCTGGCGCTAATATATCAATCTTGTTCAGAATGAACCGGGACAGATTGTGATAGATTCTGCTCATGTAGGGTAGATGCAGCAAGTTGTTGGCCAATAAATATAAATTAAAACGAACAGCAGCAAGCTCCAGCGCATTCAGCAAAGCAATCTGATGAAATTCATCCTGCTTAAGCGGCATGTTGCATTCCGATTCGAGTTTCATTCGGTATCTGTCGAGATAATAGTCAAACTGTTGTACCGTTGTTTCGGGAGCTAATGCATAGACCAGAAATTCCAGAGCATCATGCTGCGGATTTTGGAAACGTGCCAATTCCCAATCATAGACAACCAATTGTTTTCTTCCGGAAACGTTCCTCAAAGCAATATTTCTCGTATTAAAGTCATTATGGGTTAATGTTTGATGATACTGTTCCATCTTTTCTATACAGGATGGAAGGTTGTGAATAAACAATTGAATCGATTGATACAGCTGCTCACACATCAATTCCGGAAACCGTTCCCGATTGTAAGCCGTTAGAGCCAGAAGCAGTTCCTTTGATTCCTGGTAAGCTTCCCCATCCAGACATTCCGCCTGAATTGGGTCGGAAATAAGCGCCTCTTGATCAAGATAAACAGCATGCATGCCGGCCAAATCATCCAATACAACCTGAATATGATGATCATCCCACATCTCCGTTGTATTGACTGCATTCAAGTGACTGCAATCCGATAAATCCTCCATTAAGATAGCGAAAGCTCCCTTGCTGCTGTCGTTTTTCATGCCGTAGATGTCCGGACAATATCGCAGTAATGAGGGAGAAGCATGCTCATATAACGCAAGCTCCCGAACATTGGCCCATTCAAAACCGAAAATATGCACTTGGGATTCAAACAATCCGCATAGTCGGTCATCGCCAGATAACTTGGCAATGGCAACGCCAAGCTCGATCATATCGGTATTGCCAGACTTCACCTTAAGCACTGCTGGCAACGTCCTTTGACCCAACCCATCTTGAAGATTCAAGCGATAACGGTATAGCCCTTGGAACTGGTTCTTTTTCTTTTTCAACATATTCGTAACTACGCTCGATGTGGTATCCATCGATACGGTTTCAAAAGACGTCACCTTCCCCTGCTGATCACCGATCAAGGATTGAAAGAAGCGCGATGTAATTTCGGTGCGAGAGATGCCCGTGGCAGACGCTTTGCGCCCCAATTTCTCATGTGCCTTTACAAACTGATGCGTCCCGATGGCAGTCGAAGTGGAAATATCCAATGCCAGACAAGCCGATGCGATGATTTCCGCCAGCTTGTACACGTTGCCTTGCCCGTAACAATCCATCATCTCCAGACATTCGCGTTGTGTCGGCAAATGAGTCCCTCCGCCTACGGTGCCAATAACTAGTGCCGGAAGCTGAAGATGAAACGAGATGCCGTTTCGCTCTCGAATCGGCTTGAAGATCCCCACACTCGATTCATGTACACAGGCGATGTCTTGTCCTGTTGCGGTAAACATACCTGCAATCACATTGGCGAAATTTACGTTGTGGCCTACCATTCCTGTTTGCAGGCCGCCGCATTCAGCCATGCTCCATTTCCGCATATAGTCTTCACTAGATACTCGGAAGAGCTTGACCATGTCTTCATCTGAGATATGAACAGAAGCGACCGCTTGAATGCCCCGACCTTCGCTAAAGTTGCGGTGGGTGACCTTCTTATCCCCCGCCATATTGCCTTCAATCATATAGTCAATCGATTCAAACTCCGAGCAATGGCTAAGCTGATCCATGATCCATTCGCATGCGAAATAGGTGCAAGAGGTGGTCATATTCTGACCAGCGGCATCTGCCGTCTCGTAATAAAATTGGACATGAAGCGATTTTCCAAACGGATGCAGCTCAAGACGAACGAGCTTGGCAACCGATGATACACTCTCCGCTTTCGCTTTGATCTCACTTTCATGATCACGAATCCAGTTGGCCAGCCGAAACACCGTCTCAACCTGTTCACAGAAAAAAACCGGGGCTCGAAGCATGACCTGCCTCGTCACATGCACTTCAACACCGCCTGAAGCATTGCATCCTCGTGATCCCCGAGAAATCGAACTAATTAAAGCCCCCTCAGATGTTGCAATCGGAATCGGATAATATCCATTTGCATATGTCCCTTTTACTAACAGCGGACCTGCAATGCCCACAGGAATTTGTACGGAACCAATGTATTGTTCAATGTTCCCGGCCAGCACCGATGGATTATCATGAAAAATAGACTGTTTGATGCTGTTGTACGTTTTGCCTGTCGCTTGTTTAAGCCACTGATGTCTGGCCTCTGTCGCTTCAAGCGTATAATGCTTGCGCCCAACAAATGCAGGGAGCGAAGCCAGCTGCTCTGACGGCATCCCCTCCTGAAGAGGGGAATGGCCTAGAAACTTGATGTGGAATTGGCGATGAAACTCACCCAGATGCAGCGTGTTCGCTTCCGTTACGTCCACAATCATGCCTGACTCAACTGTAGCCTTATACATGATGTTCAGATCATGCAGATCGAGATCTTTATCATGGCCAAGCAATCTAATATTGGAGATGACATTCCCTTCGACGAAGGGGAGTTTATGCTTGCTTTCAATTCGAAAACCCGTCTGCCAATACTGCGAAATGACCCCATCATAATATTTGCCTTTATACTCCATGAAAAGCCTAGGTCTGCGATTTAAGTGAAATGAGTACCGCTTCATGCTCAACTCCTGTCTTCCTTTGTCATTATGAACCTTATCCATTGTTATTGCCTCTTTTCTTTACCCCTTACCAGAGGATTACTAACGCAGCGGGAATCAGAACGTATAATAATTTAATACCGACGCCATTTTTGGCAAACGACATCGAAGATATCATGAGGGATGCCGATACTATGAAATAACAACACATGACGGCAGCATCCATGATCGTCGACATGTGAACCATCTCCAGCAGGGCATTCACCACGATGAACCACCCAGCACAAACCGTTGTCGGTACGCCTATAAAACAAGCTTGTCCATTCGTCTCTTGCAAGCCTGCGATGTTGAAATACCCCAGCCTCCACACGCCTGACAACAGATACGCAAGGAGAAACGGAATCGTCCAAATCGGAGGTTCCGCAGCCAGCCAGAAAAACAGCGGAGGATATAGACAAAAATTAATTGCATCCGCCAAGCTGTCTAATTCTTTGCCCATCGGTGTCGATTGCCCCAAACGGCGTGCGACCAAACCGTCCAAACGATCGATTAATATGGCCAACGCATAACAAATAAACGACCAGGTTACAGCGTCCCGAGTCAACAACACAATACTGCCAAATCCAAGTACTAACGAAAATGAAGTCATACTATTTGCGAGATTTACATATTGCAAAGCAGGAAAAAATTTTTTACCCATTTAACGATGTATACCCCCTTTCCTCGCTCAAGTAGCCCCTAGGATCGAGGTTTTTCCAAATGTCCGTTGTTGATGAAGTGATGTAGGATTTGATCGGATGGAAGTTATTCCGTGTCATTAGCGTGATAAAACCGTGGCTCTTTCTATCGAAGACATTTTGCGTGCACTGCATCGGACTGGTAACTGATCGGCATTTCACTAAACTTTACCATTAAATATTGTTTTGAACAACTCTTCCATGAGGATCCAGTAGGTCTCGGCAACTATGATGCGCTGAATTTAAACCCACATTTTCCCAAAAAAGTCAAATATCGCAACACGTTTCGATAAACCTCGCACATTTCGTACGTTATAATAAACACGCCAAAAATTGGATTCGAGGGAGAAGTGTATGAGGAAACATTATTTTGATAACGGAAGAGCCATTGCCAGCTTTCTTGGAATTGTGTATCATTCGGCATTAGTCTTTTCCGGTGCAGCGTGGTTAATAACTGTAGATAAGGAGCAATCATTACCCTTCTTACAGCTCTATACGGATTACATAAACTTGTTTAGAATGCCTTTATTTTTGTTTATCGCTGGGTATTTTGCCGCTTATTCTGTACAAAAGTATCATTTCAAAGCTTTCACTCTGAATAAATTGACTAGATTAGGTATACCATTGGTATCTACTTTATTCACTTTTAATATTCTAGAGAAAATATATACCTATAAGT
>CAYUSG010000149.1:0-8426 GCA_964447355.1 uncultured Paenibacillaceae bacterium | reverse complement strand
CATGCGACCCCCTGGTCCCAAACCAGGTGCTCTACCAAGCTGAGCTACGTCCCGAAGCAGCATCATTTGTCGCGCAAGAAATAATATATCACGCCTGAAACTAAAAATCAAATGTTTTATAATGGAAATATTAAATTTCTTTGCGACCGGCAAATCCTTCATTTAAACCATGGTAATGAGAAATGGCGCGTTCCCCCTGTTTCCAGCATAACAGCACGTCTTCTCCGTCCTTGCGCGAAGGAAAATCAATCAAGCCCAGATCAATATCCTTCAGCTGTGCGCCGCTGTTGTTAATGTTCTGAATATGCAGCCTCGCCTCCATTTGCAAAAATTCCATTTCGCCCTCAATAGAAAATAATACAGACGAGTCCTCGTTTTGTTTTTTCAATTCGGCATGCTGGGCATATTTATCCTCAAACGACTGTTTAATGTTCTGAATCAGCTCCAGCTCATGCTCTAAACTAGGCAGTACTGCATTGGCTTCTGCTAACGTAAAATACTTTCTCATGTGAGCACCGTCTCCTTCAATCATTAATTCGAATTAAAAGCTTGCCTTCCTGAGTTCGTCCCAACCTCACCCCGCATTTAGGACATGTACTGTTCTGCTGCTTGGGAACCGATATCCATTGCTTACAGCTTGGACAAGCCTCAAGTCCCTTAGAGCCTGTGAATACGCCCGCTGCTTGATTTATTTGCTTAAATATTCGAAACCCCGTCCATAGGAGTACGCCTAGCAGCACGACCCAGATGATTTTCACTAACCATAACATAAGCTTACACCTCTTTAGCTTTCACTAATCTTAGTTGAAACTTTCATCACATAGGTGTGTATCCCTCGATCACAACGTTCTGATTTGAATCTCGTGCGCCTTGAATACTTGATGTAATTGTTGTAATAAAGGCAGCGCCTGAGGGCTGTCCCCATGCACACACAGCGTTTCCGCACGAAGCTGGACCATCGATGCAGACTGACGAACGTTCACCGCTTGCTCGGTTACCATCTGCAGGGCTTGCTGGGAAGCTTGGTTGATATCATGAAGCACCGAACCTTCCACCCCTCTGGGAGTCAGGGAACCATCGGCCTCATACGCCCGATCAGCGAACACTTCACTAGCGGTAGTAAGCCCCAATTGTTCTGCCTCTTCTATTAGACTGCTGCCTGATAAACCGTAGAAGATTAATTGCGGGTCAAAATGATAAACGGCCTCGGCTACAGCTCTCGCCAGCTCTGAACGCCTAGCTGCCATATTATACAGCGCACCGTGCGGCTTAACATGATGAAGCCTGCCCCCTTCGGCTTGTACAAAGGCAGCCAGCGCCCCTATCTGATATAAGGTCATATCGTATGCTTCCTCAGGTGTAATATCCATCTCTCGACGACCGAAGCCAACTAGATCGGGTAAGCCCGGATGAGCTCCGATAGCCACCCGATGCTCCAGACAGCGCTGAACCGTTCTGCGCATCGTGGAAGGGTCCCCCGCATGAAACCCGCAAGCGATATTCGCAGAACTGACTAAAGGAATGATCGCATCATCCTGCCCGGCCCGATACAAACCGAACCCTTCGCCCATATCACAATTCAAATCAATCGTAACCATGTCATTCTCCTTTTTGCAATCGGTGGAGCTGGACTAAGCATTGCTCCCACTTATGTTCCCATTGTAATAATAAACGTTGAGCGTCACTGATGCTTACAAGCTCAAACTGAATGTCTGCTCCTGGCATCACTTGGGCTAGAAGCGGCAAATCCACTGAAATGACGTGAGCCATTCTTGGGTATCCGCCCGTTGTTTGATGATCCGCCATTAATACAATCGGATTCCCGCCATGAGGCACTTGAACCGTACCCATCGATACTGCTTCCGACAGCAGTTCTTTCGGTGAGCTGAGACGGATGTGCTGTTCACCTTCCAACCGGTAGCCCATACGGTCCGATTGTGCTGTCACCTTGAAGGATTGAGTAGTGAGCAAGCAAGCCTGAGAACCAAACCATTCGTACTCCTGCCCTGGTATTACGCGAAGGGTCGGATGAGGTGCGTATTGAGGACGTATAGTATAGGATACGGACCATGGAACTGAATAGCTCAGCTGGTTGCTTGACAGCCAGTGCTCACGTAACTGAATTAATTGCTGGATCGATCGCATGGAGCTGGAACCGACCTTTAAGTGATCGCCTTCCTGAAGCGTCCTGCCGTGCAAGCCTCCCCAGCCCGACCGCAAAGCCGTACTCTTACTGTGCAGCACTTCGGGCACATCAATCCCGCCATTTACCGCAAGGTAAGCCCTCACACCCTGAATAACGGAACCAAACGTCACCAAAGCATCTTTCGGAACATACACAGGCCGCCAGGTTGGCTGCGGCTCATCATTTACTCTAAACGATATATCCGCTCCGCAAACCGCGATCACCCGTTCCTCTCTAAACCGCAGCTGCGGTCCTCTTATGACGATTTCCAAGCCCGCTTCATTCGCATCGTTCCCTGCCAAAGCATTAGCTGCCCGAAATGCAACCGTATCCATTGGACCACACACCGGTACACCGTATCGTCCATACCCTCTTCGTCCCATATCCTGCACCATCGTATGTAATCCCGGTTTAAGCACTGCTATCCCTGTCATCGTGGCATCACCTCGCCAGCACTGCTCATTTCAGCAGCCCTAAACGCTTCTGCACTAATAGGGTAGAATCTAACCGTGTCCCCCATCTGCAGCAATGCCGGCGGATCAGCTTGTGTATCAAACAGTTTAATGGGTGTGCGGCCTATAATATTCCATCCCCCTGGACTATCCTCTGGATATATGCAGGTCTGATGGCCTGCAATCCCTACAGAACCTGCTGGAACCTTCGTCCTTGGCTCATTTCTACGAGCGGTAATCAGTCGATCGTCTAAGCTGCCTAGATAAGGAAAGCCAGGCAGAAATCCCAGCTGTAATACCGTGTATGTTTGTTCCGAGTGCCATTGAATGATGCTGTCCTGCGATACACCTTTGTCCTTAGCGATGTCCTCCAGATCTAATGCAAAGTTAAGCTCATAGCAGACCGGGATGTCAATCACGGATTTGATCGCCGTTGACGGATGAGGTAGTTCCGATTGGAAAGCCTTCATACATGCGTACAAGTAGTCTTGGACCCACTCGTAAGGCAGCACTTGATCTGACCTCGTTGTTGTCAGCCCATAACTTACCGCTTTAGCATCATAGAATACCGCAATGGTATGATTAGAAGGCACTGCCTCCAGAAAACCTGTAAAAGGATGGCGGGTTAAATAGGTCATGAATTGAATCATATGCTGTTGGAGGTCTGTACCAGCGCCGGATCCAAACCGCATGATCAAGCACTGATCACCCGATGGATAGCAATCAACAGTCCACTGCACCTTTTTTCCTCTCCCTTACACCCTATATCTCTTCTCTATACAA
Source organism: uncultured Paenibacillaceae bacterium (assembly GCA_964447355.1). GTDB lineage: Bacteria > Bacillota > Bacilli > Paenibacillales > CAYUSG01 > CAYUSG01. Next base: position 5,006 of record CAYUSG010000149.1, on the reverse strand, counting down.
AAGATTGAAACTCCTGAATAGCGGATGGCACTTGCTTAATCGAATCCAACGTCAGAAAAGCCCCCGCCGGAGAATCAGTAATCTCAATTTGGTTAAATTGCCATTCCTGCTCAATAGGAATATAAATGGCATGAATGCCGTTTTGCAGCGCCGGAACGACATCCGTGCGTGCTGAATTGCCGATCATCCACGTCCGGTTTCGCTCCATTCCGCGTTCAACAATCACATCGTTCATGAAACGGGTCGTTTTATGCGGCGTAATATATATCCGATCCTCAAAATAACGACGAAGTCCCAGCTGTTCTACCTTGTCAGTTTGAACGGATACATCACCGCCCGTATACAAATGTAGTTCGTGCCCATCCTGCTGTAATATATCCAACGTTTCCAGCGCATGCGGGTAAGGCTCGTATTGCTGCTCATAAACGCCCATCCCAAGCTGCCAAAGCTCATCTTCAAAGCTTGAATCCATAGGCAAACCGGCTAAATCTCTATAATAATGATACGTTTCGATTAATGACTTGGGAAACCTCTCCTTCACAAAGCCAAATTGATGCACTCCAACCATATCCAATTCAAGCTGTTTGTCTTGTATGCTTTGCGGTGACAGCTCATGATCCGGCTTATGTTCGCGCACATAATGTTGAAGGCGGGAGGCAAAGCGATCAATCGTCTCAAAAAAATACCGATTGCAATGAATCAATGTGTCGTCTAAATCAAACAAAATGATTTGCGGCTTCAATTCGCATTCCCCTTTCTTTCACATCTCAGCGTACCTTAAGGCATAGTTTATCATATGATGATCATAAAAGCTTGAAAGCGAGGGATAGCATGATTAACATCGCAGAATGGAATTGGACCTCCCATGGAGCAGTGCCCAGCACTTATGCGTGGAACATCAGCGATCCTATGAAGTCATACATGCTCAAATTGCTTCAGGAAAGCCCTCATCTCTATACGTACCAAACCGTTCAACAGCTCATGTTCGAGCTGGATATGCGTGCTTCCATTATTCAAGCAGCCCAACAACTGAATGACAACGGAGCCGACTTTACTACCTTTAAACAATCCAGAGCAAACGTCGCCTATTGGCTGCGAACTCCCGAAGGCGGATTTAAGCTGCTGCCAGGCCAGAAGCCCTCCGATGCCATTTCCGACATTTATGCAAGCGGACACCTGTATGGATTCGAATGCGCAACAGCTATTATCATTATATTCTACAAAGCTGCATTAGAGCTTCTAGGCGAAAGAAATTTCAATACCTTATTCAATGGACTATACCTCTACAGCTGGGAGGCCGATCATGATTTAGGCATTACAACCTTAAGAAGGCGGGATTTCATCCCCGGAGATACAGTCTATTTCAAAAATCCAGACGTAGACCCAGCCCATATGGAGTTTCAAGGAGAAAACGCGATCATATTTGGCCCTGACACCTATTATGGGCATGGTATGGGTATTAGCAGCGCTGATCACATAATAGCCAATCTAAACCGTCATCGCAGACCCGGAAGTCAAACTTCAGCTTATATGCTCGAGCAAACGACCCGGCCTAATTTTCAATACCTTGCTGCCTTTGCCAAGCCCTCATCCCATCAACGCATCATTGCGAAATTCGGCAGGACTGTGAGCGTGATGAGCTGATATGGGAGTCCCTTTAGGCATCATGACACACACATTCTCCACCCGATCAACACGTCTGATTCAGTTGGATGCTTTAGCGAAGCAAGAGGGTTTTAGTCATATTGTGGTGTACACTCCTCTTCATGTTTATCTTAAACAACGAAAAGTCAAAGGATATCGATTAACCGCAAGAGGATGGAGACGCTGCATCGCAGCCATGCCACGTATCAACCATGACATTGGTTATTACAGCCGAAAGGACACCCTAAGGAAGGTACGTCATATTAAAATGATTCGCGGCGTTGAATTTACGGCTTATTCACTTGGCAATAAGTGGACACTGTACCGAACCTTAATGACATCTGAATCCTTAAGCCCCTACCTCATCCCTACATTCTACGGCGATAATCCCCGAACCATCGATACATTGTTACAAAAGTACTCGACGATCATGATTAAGCCCTTAAATGGAAAAGGGGGCAAAGGCATCATCAGAATAGGACGATCTGCAGTAGGTCAAACCTACGAATTCATCCTCTCCGGGCACCATCCTAAAACTATTTCTCACCATAGGTATCGCATTGAACTGCATCGGATCGTACGAAACGGGCGGTATATTATTCCACCGTGGATTGATTTCCGTCAGCATGATCATCGGGTGTTTGATATACGGGTTTTGGTGCAAAAGGATAGACAAGGCATGTGGCTCACCGCAGGCAGCGGGATTCGGGAGGGTCAACACCAAGCCATTACCTCCAACCTATCCGGCGGAGGCAGGGCCGCGTCTTTAACCCCCTACCTCCTTGAACAGTTTAACGAAGCACAAGTAGACGCTCTCCAGCTGCAGGTCGATCAAATGTGCCGTGAGCTTCCCGCTTTCTTGGAGCACAGCTATGGTCGCCGTTTTGCTGAATTGGGCATCGATTTAGCCGTCAATCGTGACGGTAAGCTGTATCTCATTGAGGTGAATATTAAGCCGGGCACGAATTTATTTCGAGCATTATTCAATCAGGAAGCCTATATAGAAGTGCTGCGGAGACCTGTACAATTCGCTGCTTATTTGGTTAACCTTAACCCTAACGAGAACACGATTTGAAGCTCATAACCAGGGGAAACAATAAGGTCGTGTTCCATTTCCCCTCTTGTTTATTGCGGCCGCGTATTCACTTCAAAAATCCAGACCTTCCCACTTCTATCAATCCCATAATCGAATCCTAGTTGACCGATGCCTGGAAAGCGCTTTTCCAACACCTCGACTCCTCTAAACGTCAGCTCTATCATTTCGATTCGCTTGCTGCGCACAAAACGGGAGCCTAACGATCTGCGTATCGCCGTTCTAGAATTCAATTGATCCCCGCCTTTGCACAAATTCGTAACGAATAATCCTCTCCGGGCAACACGTCCGACTAAAGCGCGAACATGCCATCGCCCGTTACCTGCAACAATTTTCGCTCGGTAGTCCACCGGTCTGCCGTCAATCCTGGCCAGCAGAATCCCTCGCTGAAGCAGATAAGCCTTACCTTTGCGCAAGCCATTTACGTAATTCAACAGTCCATTCAGTGCGGAGAACCGTCTAATCGTGGATCGATAGTGGACGGTATAGCCTTTGCCTGATTTACGAATCATGATCAATCCTCGACCGCCTGTGCCATATACGGGTTTAGCCACTACACTGCTGTAGCGTCCCAGCATGGCTTGCACATTGGAATTAGAAAATCGGCGCATTTCAGGCAGATGCCTGGACATTTTCGGATCCTGCTTTAACGCTTCTGTCTTTGACCATTTGCTTGATATTTCTTTTGCCATCGTATACCTCCAGTCAATTGCCGTTTATATCAGCGTATGCTTGGATGGCAAGAGTAGCGTGTGCATTTAACCTGCAGACAAGAAGAAAACCGCAGGCCGTAATTAAGGCGCTGCGGTTCGTTTATAGATTCTAAATTCATAATCATAAGGGTTCTGCTCATCCTTCACACCCGGCTCAGTCCAATCCAGCTGCCACTGGCCTTGCGGGAGCTCAGGAAAGTAAGTATCCGCTTCAAAATCATCATCAATGAACGTGACCACTAATTTATCGGCATAAGGCAGAAAGCTCTTGAATAGCTCTGTGCCCCCTATGACATAGACCTCTTCTTGCGGAAACGCCTCCATCACTTCCTCAGCTGAATGCATGACCTGGAAGCCTTCGACCATCAAGTCGGTCTGCCTTGTGACAATCACATTCGTCCGTCCCGGAAGCGGGCGGCCAATGGATTCATAGGTTCTGCGTCCCATCACAATCGGGTGTCCCATCGTCATCCGTTTGAAGAATTTCAGATCCCCGGGCAAATGCCAAGGCAGCGCATTGTTCAGTCCAATCTCCCGATTGCGCCCCATCGCAAATATGAAGGAAATGCTCACACTGAAACCTCCCCTTTAATATGAGGATGTGCATCATAATGTTCAAGCGAGAAGTCCTCAAATTTGAAATCAAACAGGTTGCTTACGTTCGGATTTATGCGCATGTGCGGCAACGGTTTAGGATCCCGAGTCAGCTGCAGCTTAACCTGCTCCAGATGGTTCAGATAAATATGCGCATCCCCAAAGGTATGAATAAATTCTCCTGGCTGTAAACCGCAAACCTGGGCTGCCATCATGGTCAGCAAGGCATAGGAGGCAATATTAAACGGTACGCCTAAGAAGACATCAGCGCTTCGCTGATACAATTGGCAAGATAGCTTACCGTCAGCAACATAGAATTGAAATAAACAATGACATGGTGCCAGTGCCATTGCGTCTAAATCTGCTACGTTCCAAGCACTTACGATCATACGTCTTGAATTAGGGTTATGTTTAATTTGGTCGATGACCTGAGACATTTGATCGATGGATTCACCGTTTGGCGCTGGCCAAGAACGCCATTGGTGACCGTAAACAGGACCAAGTTCCCCCTGCGGGTCCGCCCATTCATTCCATATCCGAACCCCGTTTTCTTGCAAATATCGAACATTGGTATCGCCCTGTAAAAACCATAACAATTCATGTATGATGGACTTCAGGTGCAGCTTCTTTGTTGTGACAAGCGGAAAGCCTTGCTCCAAGTCAAATCGCATCTGGTAGCCGAATACGCTGAGCGTTCCCGTCCCCGTTCGGTCTCCTTTTTCCGTACCATGCTCTAAAATATGCCTGCACATATCCAAGTATTGTTTCAAAATGATCCCCTCTAACCTTATTTAATATCAGCAAGTTTTGTACTATTATATCAGAAAAAAAGTTCGATGACTGTAGAACTCAACTTTCGCAGCACAGCCGATTTGAAAAAAGATCTAATATTTTATCTAATGATTACCGACATACATCATATATTTCGTTGAGCGGGTGAACTATGAATATCATTCTGGCTT
>CAYUSG010000148.1:0-8674 GCA_964447355.1 uncultured Paenibacillaceae bacterium | reverse complement strand
GCAGGAAGGACATGTATGCCGCGAGCAGTGTCATGTACAGGGTCACTCCGCTTTGCTTGGTTAATATCCTTAACGCCTCGCTCTGCTGCTCGCCGATGACAAAGCTCATCCGACCCCCTTCATAGGTCTGCACTGCGGGACGCAGATGGTCGATAGGCAGCTCCAGTACTGGCAGCTCACCTGCGAATACATCCAGCCAGTACGCTTCCTGCGCCTTGATCCTTTCGCGCTCGGCTTCAGACTGCTGCCATGCGGCAAAGTCTTTGTACTGAACTTTGAGCGGTTCAAGCGCCTCACCTGCGTACAATCTCGCAAACTCCTCTACGAGAATCGTCATGGACGCACCGTCCGAAATGATGTGGTGCATATCAAACAAGAGCAGGTGACGAAGAGACTTTTGACGGTCTACCTGTACTGACTGGCTATCATTTACCTGATGAGTAACATGTCCATCGCCTAATTCACCGCTAGCCATAAATGCTTGCCCTGTCTCTTGTTTAATAGCTACTAATCCCACTCGAATCAGCGGTGCCCTGTCAAGCTTAAACTCGCGAACAAACTCACGAATGAACGTCTCCATTTCCAGCTCGCTTGCTTCCATATACTCCACCGCAAACTCAACCTGCTCATGAATCCGTTGAACAGGCTCGCCATTGTGCATCTCAAAGCTCGTGCGTAGTGTTTCATGACGGTTAATAAGTGCTTGGAAAGCCGCTTCAAAACGGTCACGATCCAGCTTACCTTCCAGCATCATCGCGCTCGGTATGTTGTAACTTAACCCCGCATCCTCTAGCTGATTTAAGATGTACAAACGCTTTTGTGCGGCTGATAAAGGATAATACGGCTGTAGTTCTGCCATCGGAATAGAAGCATAGCTCTGCTTATCCATGCCTTCCATCCGACTTGCCAACTGCTCAATCGTTGGATACCTGAACACGTCCTGCAGCGGCAGTTCAATATTCAGCTCTTTATGAATGCGGTTGGCTAACGTTGTTGCACGTAATGAATGACCGCCTAAATCAAAGAAGTTGTCTAAAACTCCGACCTTCCCTAGTCCCAGCACATCCTGCCAAATAGTTGCCAATGCAATTTCAATTTCGCTGCGAGGCGCTATATATTCTACACCAGACAGCAATCTGCCTCCTGGTGCAGGCAACGCCTTGCGATTTATCTTGCCGCTTGTGTTCAGCGGCATCGATTCCAATTGCACAAAGTAGGTTGGAATCATATACGGCGGCAAACTTTGAGACAGGGCGTCTCTAATCTCAGTGATCGGCAGCTCCTTATTGGCAACAAAATAAGCGCAAAGCACTTTTTCTCCATAGTTGTCTTCACGAGCAACCACAACTGCCTCTCGAATCGCTTCTATCTCGATGAGACAAGCTTCTATTTCACCAAGCTCAATCCGGTACCCGCGAATTTTGACCTGATCATCCATCCGGCCTAAATATTCGATGTTGCCATCCGGCAACCATTTAGCCAAGTCGCCTGTACGGTACATCCGTTCGCCTAAAATATGCGGATGCGCCACAAATTTCTTAGCCGTCAGGTCAGGTTGATTCAAGTACCCCCGCGCCAAACCTGCACCCGCGATGCAAAGTTCACCAGGAACACCTATCGGTTGCAATTGCCCCTGCCCATCAAGTATAAGCGCTTGCACGTTGCTTAACGGCTTCCCGATTAAAACACGTTCTACCTTTCCGTCTTGCGGTTCAACTGCATATCGAGTCGCATAGATTGTTATTTCCGTTGGCCCGTAGATATTTTCTAGTCGGGTGTGTTCTAGCGTTTTGCAGAAAGATTCTGCAACCGTCGCTGGCAACGCTTCACCTGCTGAGAACACATACTTGAGCTTCGTTGGTTTCGCTTCGACTTCATCAATAGCCTGAATAAATGCATTTAGCATCGACGGTGCAAAATTGATGTGCGTGATACCTTGAGTTTCTACCGCGTGCAACAATGCCTTCGGATCTTTCTCTTGCCCTGGGGGCAATATCACCAATCGGCCTTTTCCCATAAACCAACCAAACAGTTCTGTAACCGAGACATCAAACGTATATGCTGTTTTAAGCAGATATGCATCCTCGGGCTCTACTGGATATGCTTCTTCCAGCGCGCACAACGTATTAACCACGCTGCGATGTTCAATTAGAACCCCTTTCGGCTGACCTGTGGAACCTGAAGTATAGATGACATAAGCCAGATTATCTGGTCCACATCTTTCAAAATGTCCAACCGCTTCATCCAGTAACTGCCCTGTTGAATCTAATGTGTCCTTCAAACCATTAATATTCAATTTCTCGCCTGCAAAATCTACACGGTCCCACAGTTGCTGCTGCGTCAACAACAAGCTGACACCACTATCCTCCAGAATAAAACGAATGCGCTCATCTGGATGTGTTGGGTCGATCGGCACATAAGCCCCGCCGGCTTTTAAAATCGCTATAATGCTGATAACCATCTCTAAAGAGCGTTCAGCCATCAAGCCTACCCTAACGTCTGGACCCACACCTTTGGTAACCAATAACCCTGCCAGTTGATTCGCACGTTCATTTAGTTCACTATAAGTCAACTCCTGATCCTCAAACACAATGGCTATCTTGTCTGGTGTAAGTGCCGCCTGTGTCTCGAACCATCTATGAATCGGCTTGGATTCAAAGCTTTCAATGACAGTTGAATTAAATTCTTGCAGTTGTTGTTTTTCAATTTGTGTCATGAACGTTGTTTTATCATACTTCTGATCAATATTGTCAACGATAGCCCTTAACACGTTTTCAAAGTAATCCATCATGCGATGAACCAAACCATCCGGTAAGTAGGATGAAATTTGAATGCTTAATTGTGATAAAGTAGCTGAAATGGTCACATCAAGCAATGTATTGGTTTTAATGTATGAATTTAAATTCAAGGAATGATCGTCCGTATCGGCTTGCCTGAAAATATCATCAGGATTGACCTGCTCTAAAACATGGAAATCTATAAAGTTAATAAACACATCAAAGAATGGATTGCCACCAACTTGCTTTTCTCCCGCAGCTTCAACAATATTCGGTAAAGACAATCGTCCATAAAGCTTCATTTGCAACAACTTTTGATGCATATCGTTTATCAAGTGTTGAAGGGTAGCGTCGGCTTTTACCTGAGCTTTATAAGGAACGGTATTTAAGAAGCAGCCAAGTATCTTGTCACCATCTTCATAAGCGGGTCTTCCGTTTTCCACCAATCCTACGATAAATTCATCCTCAATTGAGAGCATATGCAGCATGAGCACAGATGCCGTAAAACACATCGATTTTAATGGAATATGCTGCTGTCGTGATACTTTACTAACTTTAGCTAGCAAATCATGATCCAAAACCCTGTCAATCATGCTAAAATGTCTCGAATCTGCGAGATAAGTTTCCAGTGGAAAACGTTTATATTCTGCCAGTTCTTGCTTCCAAAATGCAGTGATCTCCGGATTACGCTTTACGCTCCATTGATCTACAATGTAATCTTTATAACTGCTTTTCAAACGCTCGGCAGGGAACTGGATGTGATCATTCTTGCAAGCGTTATAAACCTGCAGCAGCTCTGACAAAAACGAAGACACACTCCATCCATCCATCAAAGCATGATGGCAAATCCAACAAAATACAATTTGATCATCATTCAAACGGTACAACTTCATGCGCCAGCCAGGATGTTTATCTAATTGAAACGGATTCTTCAGGTCTAGAGACAAATCGTCTTGAATCGTCTGCTCTTGAACTTGTTTAGACTGGCCTCGCAAATCTATATCTTCTAATGCAATATCTACTTTCTTATAAACTACCTTGTAAGGTTCGTCTGACAAATAGTAGAAAGTACGCAGTATTTCGTGCTTATCCGTCATGTATTCCAACGCTTGTTGGAACCATTTCAGCTCAAACGCTTCCATATTAAACTGGAATACCGTTTGTTCATGATACATGGCCTCATTTTTATTCGCTAATGAAAGCACAATCATCCCATGCTCTATATCACTCATCGGATAAACATCTTCAATATTGGAATCAGGCTCTGTCATATATTTCGCCATGACTCGAGTTTTCCACATTTCCAACTCTTCTCGGATTATATTCCGCAGTTCGGCATTTGCAAAAATGTCCTTCTGATCCCTTTTAGCCGTAACGAGCTCCTTAATCGATGAATGCTTATAAAGATGTTGGATCTGCATATCCCAGTTCAACGCTTCATTTGTTAAGCCAATTAAACGAATTGCCTTGATCGAATCACCGCCAAGATCAAAGAAGTTATCTCTAACTCCAACGCGTTCTTGCTCCAACACTTGGCCCCAAATCTGAACCAATACTTCTTCTTCTGGGGTGGAGGGTGCTTCGTATACCGTTTCCACGATGATGTCCAGCGGCATTTCCAATAATGTGCGTCGGTCTAATTTGCCGTTAGAAGTCATTGGGAACGCTTCTAAGGTGATGAAATACGACGGCACCATATAATGCGGCAATTGCTTCTGCATCTCTTTTCTAAGTTCCGCGATGCTGATGTTCGTGTCCATGACCACATACGCACACAAAGAAGCTTGTCCTGTTGTATCTTCCCGCACAAGCACTGCCGCCTCAGATACGGCCGAATGCTTGATGAGCTGCAATTCGATTTCGCCCAGCTCGATCCGGTATCCGCGCACCTTCACCTGATCATCAATTCGACCCAAGTACTCGATGTTGCCGCCTGGCAGCCATCTGGCCAAATCTCCTGTACGATACATCCGCTCCCCCGACACGAACGGGTTCGCTAAGAATCGTTCATTTGTAAGCTCCTTCCGATTCAAATAACCTCTTGCCAGTCCTTTCCCGGACACATACATTTCACCTGCGACCCCAATGGGCTGTAATTGCTGATGTCGATCCAATATATAAATCTGCAGGGTGGGAATTGCTTTTCCTATGTTGCTTCGCCCATCGGAAATTTCTGCCTCTGTGATTTCTTTATAGGTAACGTGTACTGTAGTTTCCGTAATGCCATACATGTTAATGAGCTGCGTTTCTGGATATTTAGCTTTAAACAGACTTAATGCTGCAGGGTTTAACGCCTCTCCACCAAAAATAACTTTGCGAACACTCAGTTCCTTGGAGTTGCTGGCCGTTTCTTCTTGCAGCAACTGATAAAAATATGTCGGTGTTTGGTTTAATATCGTGACCTGTTCCTGTTTTAACAGCTGTAAGAACAACTGTGGACTTCGCGCCGTCATTTGTGGCACGATCACCACTTTACCGCCGTAGAGCAGCGCCCCGTACATTTCCCAAACGGAAAAGTCGAAGCAGTATGAATGAAACATCGCCCATACATCGGAATCATTGAAATCAAACAGGTTTTGACTGTTGAACAACAGCCGAACTACATTTTTATGCTCGATCAACGTGCCTTTAGGTTTACCTGTTGTACCTGACGTATAGATGACATAAGCCAAATCTTCAGGGGTATTGACACGGTCAAGATCAGTATCCTCCTGATTGTAGCTGGCTGCTTCATCCATCAGTACTATTTTGCCGTTGAAAGGTACTGAATCTAACAGGTGCGATTGCAGCAACAATACCTGTATACCGGAGTCCTCCAACATAAATTGAATACGTTCTTCAGGGTAATCTGGATCAATCGGCACATAGGCCCCGCCTGCCTTCAAAATGGCCAAAATGCCCACTATCATATCAGTAGAACGTTTCGTCATGATACCCACAAGTTGATCCGGTTTGACACCTTTGGCTCTTAGCACACGCGCCAATTGGTTAGCCTGTTTATTAAGTTCGAGGTAAGTTAACTGCTGATCTTCACCCACAACCGCAATATTATTGGGAGTACGCCCTACTTGTGCTTCAAATATTCCATGAATGGTTAGATCTCGGGGATATTCAGCAGTGAAATTAAGGGAAGATACGAGGCTCTCTTTTTCCGCCTCTGACAACATCGAGACTTTTTCAACAGCCATATCTGGTTGTAAAAGTAATGCTGAAAAGAGTGAATTGAGATGCTCTGAAAATTGAACAACGAAGGTTTGATCATAAAAGTTTGTATTATATATTAAATCTAATTGAATTTGATTATTTTCATAGTTAAATTGAAACACCACATCGGAAACGATGTTCTCATTGCTTTTGTATTGATGAAGTTTTTGATAAGTAACCACTGTATTAACAATGGGAACATTTGAATTGTAATAATGCATGTTCATTTGCTCAGCGATTTTGCTGAATGGCAAATGTTGATATTTCGCTGATTCAGTCATAAATTGTCTGCATTGAGCAAACAACGTTTTAAATGTACTGTCATCCTGAATGTTAGAGGGCATAATTAATACTTCAGTGTTAGAGTGCCTTTGATTTTTATTACCAGCTAAAACCGGAATACCTAATACAACCTGTTCTTCATTTATGTATCTATACAATAAACAGGTCACGCCTGTAAGCAGAACTGTAAATAACGTCGCATCATTATCCTTGACGAGTGACTTAATCTTTTGAGTTACTTGTTGTGAGAATGCAGTGTGATATACTGCAAAACTCGCTTTATCATAGACTCCTGTTGAATCTTTCACTTGAGCACCGCAGTACGGCAAAGTTGACACATTCGCATCTGAATGCAGCAATTGCCCCCAGTATCTCTCTTGATCCTCATATAGAGATTTCATATTTCCACTCCTTATGCCCCTGAATAATGGAACTGATTACATTATTAGCTTCAAGGGTGGGATTCTGATTAAGAACCCACACCCGAAGCTTATTGACATTTACATCTTAAAAAATATCATCAAAATCCAAATCCTGCTCATCAGAATCAAGAGGATTGGATAGCTTGATATCCCCTAGTAAACTATCTGGTTTCAAACAAATTTGCTTCATCAAGTCCATGAAATCATCCCATAAATCCAAAATCGTATCTTCCGCAAACAGTTTGCTGGAATATTCTATGCTGCCGAAGATCTGTTCTTGATCATCACTAATCGTAATCGTTAGATCAAATTTAGCAGTGTCATGGTCTTGCTGATACGGTTTAATAGCTGGATCCGCTATTTCTAAGTTCTTTTCCAACATATTCTGCATGACAAACATGATATCAAATAATGGATGGCGTGAGCGATCCCGCTTTAATTCCAGTTTCTCTACAAGTCTTTCGAATGGATACTCTTGATTTTCAAAAGCTTGAAGGGTACGCTGTTTGACTTCCATTAAATATTCAATAAACGTTTTGTCTGCATTAGGGAAATTGCGAAGCGCTAGCGTGTTGACAAACATTCCGATCAAAGATTCTAAATCCGTATGCGTCCGACCAGCAATAGGTGTACCCACGATGATGTCAGACTGCCCGCTGAATTTAGAAATCATAACCGTAAATGAGGCCAACATCACCATATACAGGGTAACTCCCTGTTCCTTTGCAAATAATCTAAGCGTCTCAGACAGTTCTGCATCGAGTGTAAAATTCAATATGCGGCCTTCAAAGCTTCGAACCGAAGGTCTTGGAAAATCTGTCGGCATGTTCAATACAGGCAATTCTCCTGAAAATACATCGATCCAATAGTGCTCCTGAGCCTCCAATTTCTTACTGTAGACTTCTGACTGCTGCCAGACAGCAAAATCTTTGTACTGCAATTTCAGCGGCGGAAGCTCCTCTCCAGCATATAACCCTACAAATTCTTTCAGAAGAATCTTCATGGATATACCGTCCGAAACCAGATGATGCATGTCGAAAATTAGTAAATATTGTTTCGACATATTGGTATCCGTTTCCTGCAATATTGAAATAAGTCCCACACGTAATAATGGAGGTTTTCTCAAATCAAACGGACGTACAAAATTACGGACCCATTCAGCTGCATCAGCATGACTCGATTCAGAATACTCTACCTCAAAGTTGATTTCGTCGTAAACCCGCTGTATAGGCTCAGTATCCTCCATTTCAAATGCGGTACGCAACGTTTCGTGACGGGCAATCAACTGACGGAATGCCATTTCAAATCGTTCCCGGTCAATTTCCCCTTCAATCATCATTACCTGCGGCATGTTGTAACTTAAGGAAGCCCCTTCAAGCTGCTGTAAAATATAAATGCCGCGTTGGACGTTTGAAACAGGATAAAATGGTCGCTTTTCAGTCCTTGGTATGATCTCAACGTCCTGCTTCGTTTTATTCGCTAATACTTCAGCCAACTGCTCAATCGTTGGATATTGGAAAACTTCCTGCAGCGGCAGTTCGAATTGCATTTCTTTATGAATGCGGCTGACTAAAGTGGTCGCTTTAAGCGAATGACCCCCTAGATCGAAGAAGTTGTCTAATACACCGACCTTCTCTAGCCCCAGAACATCTTGCCATATGGCCGCAAGTGCAGCTTCCATCTCTGTGCGCGGCGCTACATATTGGGCGCCTGTATCCACGTCACCCTCTGGCTTCGGCAAGGCCTTACGGTCCACTTTGCCATTCGGGGTCAGCGGCATCTTCTCAAGCGGGATAAAGTACGATGGAATCATGTAGCCTGGCAGTACTTGCGATAAAGCACCTCTTATATCTTGAACCGACAGTTCGGTTTCCGAGATGTAGTAGGCGCACAGCACGTTCTCGCCGTCTTGTTCTTCTCTTGCTAGAACCACTGTCTCTTTGATCGCTTCGATGTCCATCAGAGACGCTTCTACTTCGCCCAGTTCGA
>CAYUSG010000147.1:0-8859 GCA_964447355.1 uncultured Paenibacillaceae bacterium | reverse complement strand
CAAAGAAACATTATACAATACAAATAAGGAATGTTATATCAATTGTATTGGATTAAGTTAAGGAGGTGAAGAGGTTGTCAGAGAATTTAGACACAGCAACTAAGAATGTCGTTGATTTTGAAAGCGGTGTCCCGCTGCATTTGCAGGTTAGAGAAATTATTCGCCAAGAAGCTATCAACGGTGAGCTTATTGATGAAAACGGGAAGATGCCAACGGAAGCCGAACTTGTTAAACGCTTTGGCGTAAGTAGAGTAACGGTCCGAAACGCACTTCAAACACTGGTTGAAGAAGGGATGCTCGTTCGAGAACGAGGACGCGGCACATTTTTGAAAACGAATTCACCTGAGAATTGGGTCGGGCGATTGATGGGCTTTACTGAAACCATTAAGGAAGCAGGTTACCAGCCGGGTGCGAGAATATTAGTCAAAGGCATGACTAACAAATTCCCCCAAGAAGTGAAAAACGAGCTTAAGTTGAATGCCGTTTGGGAATTAAAGCGCTTACGCCTTGCAGATGATATCCCGATCGCTATAGAACACGCTTTTTACCCTCCAGAAATTGGGTTGGAACTTGAAGGGCGAGATTTAGAAAATATGGCGATTTATAGATTTTTTGAGGAAGAGCTGCAAATGCCGCTTAAGGAAGCCAGCCAAATGATCAGCGCAGTCAAAGCAAATGACTATGAAGCAAAGAAACTGGGGATTGATGTGAAAGAACCGCTGCTTTATATAGAGAGGATTACGTACTCAAAGGATCAGCAGCCCGCGGAGTTCTTGATGGCGGTTTATCGGCCAGACTATTATCAGTACATGGTTAGTTTGACTAGAAAGGGAACTTACAAGCCTTAAAGTGATTCGTGAGAATGAATGACAGTCTATCAGGTGAAACTATATAAATCAAAAGGAGAAGACAGGATTATGCAGGATAAACCGAATGTATTACTGATTCTAAATGACGACATGGGGTATTCGGATATAGGCTGCTTTGGCGGTGAGATCGATACACCGAATCTTGATCGATTAGCGCAAGGCGGACTGATGTTCTCGCAATTTTATAATACGGCGAGATGCAGCCCGTCCAGGGCATCTCTTCTCACAGGCCTTCACCCTCATCAAACGGGAATTGGTATTCTGACCTACGATACGGGCCCTGAAGGATATGCGGGAAATTTGAATAAACAATGTGTCACCATTGCTGAAGCTTTAAAAGGAAGCGATTACAAAACGTATATGAGCGGAAAATGGCATGTGGCAAGTAGCTTGACTGAACCTACAGATACTTGGCCGATGCAAAGAGGCTTTGACCACTTCTATGGAACGATTATCGGTGCAGGCAGTTTCTATAACCCGAATACTCTGACGCGTGGTAATGAGAATATTGAACATGAGGCAGAGCAGGATGACGATTTCTTCTATACCGATGCTATAAGTGATCAAGCTGCACAGTTTATTAAAGAACACAAGCATAACAGCCCAGACACGCCATTATTTCAATATGTAGCCTATACTGCACCGCATTGGCCACTGCACGCACATGAAGAGGATATCGCCAAGTACAAAGGCAGATTTGACATTGGATGGGATCGGTTAAGGGAGAAACGCCTGCAGCGTCTTGTAGAGACGGGAATCTTGGATCCTTCGTGGAAGTTGACAGACCGTGATCCTACCCAGCCTGATTGGAAGGACGCCGAGCACAAAGCGTGGTTGCTGCGGTGTATGGAGGTCTATGCAGCCCAAATTGACCGTATGGATCAAGGTATTGGTCGAATCATTCGAGCCTTGGAAGAAACAGGGCAGCTCGACAATACGATCATCATATTCTTATCGGATAATGGGGCATGTGCAGAGGATATTCCACAAGGTGTTCCTGTGGACGAGCTAGTCAACAACTTAATGATTGCTAAGTCGCATACCCGTAAAGGTGAGGAAGTCATCTTCGGCAATCTGCCTGAAATCATGCCAGGGCCAGAAAACACTTATCAAAGTTATGGGACCGCATGGGCGAATCTGTCTAATACGCCGTTCCGTTTATACAAGCACTGGGTTCACGAAGGTGGTATTTCTACGCCTCTAATTGTCCACTGGCCAAAAGGAATTAAAGAACAAGGGGCGATTCGACATACGCCAGGTCAACTGCCTGATATTATGGCTACCATTTTGGAGGCTACAAACACTCAATATCCGCAAGAGTATAACGGACATTCGATTTTACCGCTTGAAGGAAACAGTTTGATTCCTGTATTCTCCGGCGATGATCCAGAGCGCGGACCGCTATTCTGGGAGCACGAAGGCAATGCCGCTGTGCGCATAGGTAAGTGGAAGCTTGTAAGAAAATATCCCGGTCCTTGGGAGCTATATGATATGGAGAAGGATCGCACAGAATTAAATGATCTGGCTAGTCAGGATCCAGAAAGAGTAAAAGCGATGAGTGAGCAATACGAAGCATGGGCTGAGCGATGCGGGGTTATTCCTCGCGAGAAAATCTTGGAGCTAATGAAGCAGCAGTCAGCCAAAGCATTTTGGGAAGATGAATAATCTTCCCACCAGAGGATGGTAATTATGGTTCATGACCATTTATTACGAATATATCAAGAGGGGGACATGATTTCATGTTAAAATCACTTGTTAAGCAAACCTGGGTTGTATTAACGATTCTTGCGATGATCGGGGCGGTTATAGGGTGCAGTACTGCAAACTCAACGGCTGGAAATCAAACCAATTCAGAAGCCTCAGGCAATGAAAGCAAAAGCGAAGGCACAGGTAAACCTGAATATGTTTTCAAGATGGCCACTGTTTTAGCTGAAAAGGATGTTACAGGCTACGGCCTGAATAAGTTTGCTGAGATCGTTGACCAGAAATCGGAAGGTAGAATCAAAGTCGAGGTGTTTCATGGGGGGCAACTAGGATCTGGGGTTGAAACTTTTGAAGCGGTTAAAAACGGCCATTTGGATATGGCATCCGATTCCTTCGCGAATCTAGCAAGTATTACACCTGCTTTCGAGATGTTTCATTTGCCATTCTTGTTCGAGACAAGACAGCAAATGTTGAAAGCGTATAACAGTGAGAAAATTCAAAGCAGAGTAAATGAAGAACTGTCAGAAGTGGGGCTTCAATGGTTCACTACATTTGAAATTGGCGGACCTCGTGAGGTGGGAACATCAAAGAAACGTATTGATACAGCTGAAGATTTAGCTGGCTTGAAATTCAGGGCGTCGAGGTCACCGCTTGAGATTGGCACTCATGAAGCTTGGGGGTCCAAAGGCGTTACAGTTGACTGGCCAGAGACACCAGAAGCGGTTCGTTTAGGAATGGTCGACGGTTTAACTGTACCTTATGCAAGCTTCCATTCAGCTAAATTCCATGAAGGCGGATTAATTAAGTACATGCTTGATTTAAACTTTCAAAACTATGCTCTAGTTACAGTAGTCAATCAGGACAAGTGGGCTAAGCTGCCAGAGGATGTGAAGTCTATACTTACTGAGGCAGCAAGTGAAGCTGAAGCTTGGCATGTTAATTTTGTTAGCGATTACATCTCAGAAAATGTAAAGGAAATGAAGGAAGCAGGCGTTGAAATTTATTCGTTGCCTGAGGAAGAATACAATAAAGTGAAGGAAATGACCAAAGAAAAGGTATGGGGAAAATTCGTAGGACAGCCTGACATGCCGCAGGATAAGCTGGACTTGATACTTGAAGAAATTGGTCCTGTGGAAGAAAAAGGTTGGGGTTATTCTATAGAGTAGCAGGTTTGAACGTTTTGGTTTGATGATCACATAATGGGCATGGTATTTGTACTATGCCCATTTATACCAGATGGGGTGACAATAATATCATGAGCAAGCAAGCTAAACTTGAAACGTTAAAAAGAATAGACCAGGCGCTCTCCAAGACGGTGCAAAACATATGTATCGCATTATTAGTTGCTATTGTCGCGACAGTATCGATCGCAGTGTTTACCCGATTTGTCATTTTCTATCCGCTCAATTTCTCGGATGCCTTAGCAAAATATATGATGATGTGGATGGCCTTTCTTGGCAGCGGTTTAGCTATTAGGGCAGGAGAACATATCGCTGTGGACATGTTTGTAAGTAAAATAAAAGGGAGCAGCAAGAAGAAGCTTCTTATTATAATGAATATACTTGTCTCTATTTTCTTGATCGCCGTTACCTATTATGGTTTTCAAAATGCTTGGAACGGAAAGGATTCGCATGATCCTTTTGTGTTTGGGATTAGTATGATGATTCCGTACCTATCTGTTCCTGTGGGAGCCTTGTATGCACTGATTCAAATGAATCTTACAACCTTAATACGGTTATATACTGAAGATGCTTAATGTAGAGGAGGGAATCATCATATGACTGCGCTATTCATTTATGCAATGCTGTTCTTAGTCCTAGTTGCAATCAGTATTCCTATTGCCTTTGCATTAGGTTTATCAACACTATTTGTTTTTGTCCTTACGGATCAACCGATTGCCTTGTTTACACAACGTTTATGGACGGGACTGGATAAATTTACACTTGTCGCCATTCCATTCTTTATTCTAGCAGGGGAACTGATGGGCGGGTCTGGCATACTGCTGAGACTGCTTGATTTCGCTCGATTATTAGTCGGAAGAATCAAGGGTGGACTGCTCTATATCAATATCTTAGTCAGCATGTTTTTCGGAGGGATCAACGGATCGGCTATAGCGGACACCAGTGCGGTAGGGTCTATGTTGATTAAAGCGACGAAGGAAGAATACAAGGATCCAGAAATGGCCGCAGCTGTGACGGCCGTCAGTTCAGTTGTAGGTCCTATTATTCCGCCTAGTTTGCCAATGTTGATTTATGTATTTGCGGCAGCTAATGTATCGGTGGCAGGTTTATTCTTGGCCGGTATTGTTCCAGGTATTTTACTCGGATTAAGTATGCTGGCCGTTACATTTTTTATTAGTAAAAAGAAAAACTACCCCGCAGATAACACGAAATACACATTTAAGGATGTCATTCGCATCTTATTACGCTTTTCGATTGCGGCTGTGCTGCCAGTCATTATGGTGGCAGGTATCGTTGGAGGCGTTGTTACGCCGACAGAAGCGGGTTGTCTTGGGATTGTTTATGCTCTAATTATTGGTTTCTTTGTAACTAAAGAATTAACCATGAAAGCAGTTTACGAAGCGCTGGGGAGAACGGTAATTGTAACCGCGATCGTCATGATCATGGTTGCTGTGGGTAATGTTTCCACCTGGTGGCTGACCATTGAAGGTGTACCGGCTTTTATAAGTGAAACGTTCCAAAGCTTTACGAGTAATGCCCATATCTTCTTGCTGCTCATGTTAATTTTCTATCTCTTTGTAGGTCTTTTTATCGAGCAGGCGGCAGCTATGATTATGCTGGTTCCCGTGTTTGCTCCGCTGGCGATATCCTACGGCATTGATCCAATCCATTTTGGATTGTTTACGTGTCTAGCATTAGCGATGGGGTTAGTTACGCCTCCAGTTGGATTATGTTTGTTTGTTGCGAGCAGTATTGCTCAAGTGCCTATACAAAGAGTATTTAGAACATCAACACCTTATCTTTTAGCAATGGCCGTTGTACTGGTGCTTGTGACGTTTTTCCCACAAACATTCCTTTGGATTCCTCATATGTTTGGCTTTAGATAATAACTTGGCAACATTGATAAGAGGATATTTATGAATGGGTGGTGAAGAAGGCCATGTATGACAGCTATATTCTGTCTATAGATCAGGGAACAACAAGCACCAGGGTCATGTTGTTTAATCATGATGGTAAGATTGTGCATATGAAGCAGCAAGAATTTCATCAATCATTTCCGCAGCCCGGTTGGGTGGAGCATGATGCACTGGAGATATGGCATTCCGTTGAAATACTTATACAGGCATTGCTGAAGGACCATGACATTAAACCAGAGCAAATTGCGGCGATTGGGATAACTAATCAAAGAGAGACAACCGTGGTCTGGGATAAACTCACAGGAGAGCCCATTTACCCTGCGATTGTTTGGCAATCCAGGCAAACGCAGGGGATTTGCGACCAATTGAAGTATGAGGGCTATAGCGATCTGATTAAATCAAAAACAGGCTTGGTAATAGATCCGTATTTTTCAGGTACAAAAGTGACTTGGCTGTTAGACCATGTTGAAGGGGCAAGAGCGAAAGCGGAAAAAGGCGAGCTGCTGTTCGGCACCATAGATACATGGCTGATATGGAAGCTTTCCGGCGGTAAGGTTCATATTACCGATTATTCCAACGCTTCTAGGACATTAATGTATAATATCCACACGCTGGCATGGGATGAGGAACTGTTGACTATTTTGAAGGTTCCCCAAGCTATGCTGCCTGACGTAAGACCATCATCTGAGATGTATGGATATACTTCATTAGACTGGCTGGGCCATGCTATCCCGATCGCAGGGGCAGCGGGAGATCAGCAAGCGGCTTTATTCGGCCAGGCGTGTTTCGAAGTAGGTATGGCAAAGAATACCTACGGTACGGGATGCTTTATGCTTAAGAATACCGGGGAAACAGCGATCGATTCCAAGCAGGGTTTACTAACAACGATAGCATGGGGGCTCAATGGTACTATTCAGTATGCCTTGGAAGGCAGCATATTCGTAGCGGGTTCGGCGATTCAATGGTTGAGAGATGGATTGCAGTTCTTCGATTCCGCAAGCGACAGTGAAATGTATGCACAGAACGTATCGTCAACCGAAGGGGTTTATGTGGTTCCGGCGTTTGTGGGATTGGGTACACCTTATTGGGATAGTCAGGTTCGGGGTGCCGTATTCGGTTTAACGAGAGGCACTACGAAGGAGCACTTTATTCGTGCAACATTAGAGGCATTAGCTTATCAGACGAAAGATGTGTTGACTGCGATGGAGGAAGATTCAGGGATTGCTTTGAAATCCTTGCGGGTTGACGGCGGCGCTTCTAATAATAGCTTTCTTATGCAATTCCAAAGCGACATTCTGGATGTGACGGTTGAACGTCCTGAAGTGAATGAAACGACTGCCCTTGGCGCAGCATATTTAGCTGGATTGGCTGTTGGGTTCTGGAAGGATCAACAGGAGATAGCGCATAACTGGAAGTTAGGTTGTCAATATGACAGCAGCATGAAGGATACGGATCGCATTGCCTTGTATAAAGGCTGGAAACAAGCCATTAAAGCGGCGAGAAGTTATCATGAAGTTTAAACGGGAAACAGCATAAAATAAGCATGATAAGACGTGATGTTCAAGGGGGCATTATGAACACTTCATTTTCATCTAAAGATCGAAAACAACTGTTGAAGGATATGGAATGTATAGCCCTGGACTTGCTTGTCATTGGCGGGGGGATTACAGGGGCAGGCATTGCGCTGGATGCCCAGACCAGAGGCATGTCAACAGGCTTAATTGAAATGCAGGATTTCGCAGCTGGAACCTCCAGCCGATCCACCAAGCTTGTTCACGGAGGGCTGCGTTATTTAAAGCAATTTGAGGTCAAGCTAGTAGCTGAGGTGGGGAAGGAACGGGCGATTGTTTATGAAAATGCGCCTCATGTCACCCATCCAGAGTGGATGTTGCTGCCCATTTATGAGAATGGCACCTTTGGAACCTTCTCAACTTCGATTGGACTGCGTGTATATGATTATTTGGCAGGAGTCAAGCGTCATGAACGAAGAAGCATGCTGTCAGCCAAAGAAACTTTAGCAAGAGAACCATTATTAAAGAAACAAGGATTAAAAGGCGGCGGCTATTATGTGGAGTATCGAACTGACGATGCGAGATTAACCATAGAAGTGTTGAAAGAAGCAGTAAAACAAGGGGCCAAGGCGGTCAATTATGCCAAGGCAGAATCCTTTATTTACAAAGATGGAAAATTAGTTGGGGTCAAAGTTATGGATCTCATAAGCGGTGAAACCCACAGCATCTATGCCAGAAAAATTGTCAATGCGGCAGGTCCTTGGGTGGACACGTTAAGAGACATGGATCAATCGAAATCCGGCAAGACGTTGCTTTTAACCAAGGGAGTGCATTTGGTGATTGACCAACGCAGATTCCCTCTAAAACAAGCGGTCTACTTCGATACGCCGGATGGACGCATGGTGTTCGCCATTCCTCGTGATGGAAAAACATATGTCGGCACGACGGACACCGTCTATGAAGGGGATACGGCTCGACCTCGTATGACGAAAGAAGACAGGGATTATATCATGAATGCTATTGCGTTTATGTTCCCGGATGTGAACTTGACAGAAGAGGATATTGAATCCAGTTGGGCGGGATTGAGGCCGCTGATTCGTGAAGAAGGCAAGAAAACCTCTGAAATTTCTAGGAAAGATGAGGTTTGGCAGTCAGATTCGGGGTTGATCACGATTGCTGGCGGCAAATTAACAGGTTACCGCAAGATGGCTGAGCAAGTTGTCGATTTAATATCGAGGTTATTAGTCAAGGAAGGACTGGGACCTTTTTCGGATTGTAGAACAGAGCACATGCCTCTTTCGGGCGGTGAGGTTGGAGGTTCCAGCGCATTTTCGTCATTCATCGAAGACAAGGCAAAGTTAGGTTTGCAGTACGGGTTGTCTGAAGATGAGTCCAGGCAGCTGGCCGCCATGTACGGCTCCAATGTAGATCGTGTGTATGCTTGGGTACAACCGAAGAGCGGTAAAGCAGAAGCTTATGCTTTGCCTCGGGATTTGATGGCTAGGTTGAATTATGGTCTCTATGAAGAGATGGTAACGAAACCGGTTGACTTTTTAATCCGGCGGACAGGGGCGCTGTTGTTCGATATTGAGCTGGTGAGACGATGGAGTTCGAATATTATAGCTTATATGGCAGATGAACTCGCATGGAGCCAAGAGGTAATGGCTCAGTATGCAGA
>CAYUSG010000146.1:0-8859 GCA_964447355.1 uncultured Paenibacillaceae bacterium | reverse complement strand
TCATTCAATAATATATATATTAAACCCACTTTTCTTGTATGTTTAAGTAAAAAAAATTACTTGTTTTTTACATAGTTATATTTCAATGCGATGTCTTGATCATAATTGCCAAATTTACGTCCAAATAAATTTAATCCCCCCGCGTTCTCCGCATCCGGTTTCACTCCGATTCTCAGATGAAAGGAGGACCTGTCGGCATCCACCCCAATATCGCGCGTGCTTACTTCGGAAATCATCGTACCATCAATAAATGTCCCTTTCTCTGTCACTCTCCAGTTTTTCAATAAGCCGTATTGCGTATTGCGGCTTTCCCACCAATCCGGGGTTAGCAAGCCGCGTTCCCCGCCAAAATCACCCGGGCAAAGCCAAGTTCCGATTTCAACTCCATTGATCCAGGCGGTGATATCGGACGGCCACTGGTTATTATGCAACGGCGCTTCCGAACAGATCTCCATCGATATTTCCAAAGCCTCCAACCTGCAATCGTAAGGTATTTTATTCGGAAACCGGTACTCGATATAGCCTTTGGAAAACCATAATAGCTGCGCATAAATCCGCTCCGGTTCAAAAAAGCTTCTTGGGTCGTCAAACAACCCGATAATCGCATCCTCTTTAATTAATCCGCATGTCGGTTTAACCTCACAATCGGAAAAGGAACCGATGGGCATGGAAACCACGTCGAAAAAATGGCCGTTGTCTTCCTGCTTGACGCCAAGATCGGCGAACAGCCGGTCGTATCGATTGGAACAAATTTTTTGAGTTCCTCGCGTCCCCGGGATAATTTCCGTACGGATTAGCCCGGCATCTTGCAGCTTCTTTACGTTGGTCGTGGCAGTGGATGCAGGCAAATTAAATTTCGCGGCAATTTCATTTACGGTCATCGAGGTCTTTTGAATTTGTTTGAATATTTCCAATCGAGTTTCATTTGAAAGTGCCTTCGCCACTTCAAGAAGCTCATCAATACTTAAACTCAATGTACGGTTCAATGCCTGCTTCCTCCAAATCATTCAATCAAATGTGTTTCAATACTATTATTTTGGTTTGAATTGATTATAAATCTCTGTTCGGTGGTTGTCAATAACCAAAAACGATCCAAAAGCAATCCAAAAGCAAAGCGGTGATATGGTTCACCGTATCCCCGTGGTAAAACAAAGAAGTAGCCACTCACATTTGGGCAGCTACTTTTACAATTGTTATTCAACTGTCAAACAACTCGCGAAGATAATCTCTACGTCCATGTAAAATACGATGTATGATTACAGTATCATCCACTATCCGATAAAAGACCACATATGGATTCACCACTATAAAACGGTAGCCTCGCTGGATTAACGAATATTCTTCTTCTGATAATACTGAACCCATATTCGGAAAGTCTGCCAAGCCTTTTAGTTGATGATTTAACTTTTCCAATAAATTTTCTGCTGCCGAAACATTATCCTGGGATATATACGAAAAAATTTCGTCCATATCGTCTGCCGCCGCAGGAGAATATTTTATTTTATTCTTTGGCGGCATTGATCTTCCTCCGCACCCTTGCGATTACTTGGTCATGGTCAAGCAGTTCCGCCCCTTCGGCAACCTGCTTTTCTGCTACCAAAAGCTTGGATTGAAGTTTGACCCGAGCTTCCATTCGTCGATATGCCTCATGACTCATCACAACTAAATCAGCCTCTCCATTGCGTGTAAGAATAACCGGCTCGTCAAGCTCATGGCAATATTTCGAAAATCCGTTGTAATCTTGACGAATGGTTGTCGAGGGCTTAATATTCATTCCCTACAACCCCTTTCTTAATGACATTATTCTGACTACATTATATCATTAAACTAACACTAACTGCCACCCTCCGCTTTACCATTATCGATGATACGGTTCGCCGCGATGTCTGCAACGGCAAGTTTTCAGTAAAAAGGGGCACCACTAAGGTGCCCTTATACAACTATCCATCAATGAGTTCAAGATATTCCTTAATAAAGACTGATGCTGTACTAGCATACGAAGCTGCTTGGGCTAAAATTTAGGATAGCCGAATATCCAAATAGAAAGAAAACGCCCAAATAAGGACGTTCTCTTGAACATTCTGACTTGCGACTTAAAACTCACTCGACGTACCCACCCATTTCAAATCCAGAACAATAGAAACCTCAATTTTATCGTTCAGTACCTTATTTCTATAGTCCGTTCCTTTCGTAGTAAACAACGCATACTTCGCAGAATGCTGATAATTCAGGATTTCTACATATCGGTTCGTTGTATTCCTACCACGCCCTCCACATGTGTGGGTTGCGTAAAATGGACAGACCTGATGTGGCAGTATTCGCTAACTGAATCCACATGATGATACATAGAAGACGCCATTCACTAAGAATAGCGTCTTCAATTGCTAAAACATTATTTGTTGTTCCAACACTGTATAGTTTGGCAATATCGATAGCAATCCATCCGCTGAGACTTTCCCTAATTCTTTAGGTTCAATCTTTTTTAATCCGCCGCCATACTCGCGACCTTCATCAGAGAAGTTTTCATCTGCAATTAGACATAGTGCATCATAGACACTTGAATACAGGGCAGGATTACTGCTTAGCAACGCTTTTAATTCGCCTTTAGGGTATAACATTAGATAACCATTGGTCACAATTGCATTCGACTTATTCCATATGAATCTAAATGGGTTACCGCCATCCGATTCCCTTCCCATATAAGTGCAGAGAAAAGGAGCAGGTTGTCGTTTTTCTTGCTTGTACCATATTTTACGGTTACCGACAATATAGCCGTCTAATATTCCTTCTTGCTTTCCTTTGTCCAAATAGCTTTTTAATCGTGGGTACTTTTCAGATATTTCTTCCTCTGTTAATGAAGTATCAATTACAAAATATTGTTTAGAAATATCCGGAAAACCAAGAGCATTCCGTTCAATCACATCTGAATCAAGTTCGCGCGGTGGAGGAAGTAAAGGTGTAAAGCAATCAATTGGTAATTCCATCGACTCGATTTGTTGCCGTTCCAAGACGAAAAATTCATTATTTCCAGTTGCTATTCCACGCTTAACGTCAAAGAAGTCAGAAAACAGAACTGTCTTTGTCTTAGCAGGTTTATCAGTTAAGTGCCATGACCATTTATCATCAGGGCTAAGCTCATTGATTCGGACATATTTAACGAAATCAGGCTTCTCAATTGAGCCGCCGAAGGAAAATCGAACTTCGTCTTTTTCATCAGGTAAAGACTTTTCGTATATGAGTACACAAGATGACACTAAAGCGTCTGAAAAATGACTGTTGTTCGGGTCGTATTTGTGTATGGCTTTTAATTTAACCTTCTCTTTTAAGTATTTCTTTACTAGCCGCCCATAATTAACATCTAAAAATTCAGAAGGTATCAGCCATGATGCCCATGCTCCATCTGAAAGCCACTGGTGCGACAACCAAATAAAATAACAATAAAGCCCTGTTAGACCGCTCACATCATAATTATGAAGTTCTCTGACAGACTTCTTTAATCTTTCTTTGTCTTCTTTATCAATATGATGATGACGAACATACGGAGGATTCGTAATCATCAAATTAAATGACTCATCCAGTTTAACCTTTGTTGAATCTTCATTGATTATCCTTATTGGCTCGTCAAGCCATAGTTCCTTAGAAGCATCAAAAAAGGATTTATCCAACTCAATCCCCAAGGCATCGGATAGCATACCTTCCTGCAATTGACTTCTTAACGCTGAATAGAACACTCCTGTTCCAATTGCAGGTTCAAGGAATTTGACTTTGGTATTTGGATTTTGGGCTAACCATAGGTTTAATACATAGGCTGTAACTTCTTCTGCAAGTTCGTAAGGTGTAGAATATTGACCCATCTGATTACGTTCAGCTAGATTTTTTTGTGCATCTACGGCTAGTTGTTTTTCACTTCTCAACGCTTCGAGTTGTTTTATTCTCATGTGTCATATCCCCAGTTGTTCCATATCTGATATTCTGTGTTCCCAAATCCAGTCCAAGCCCTCTGCGGCTTCGTAACCAAGATATGGAGTATCAAAGTAACCACATAAGAACAAATAAAGCCTTAAATCATTTCCATAGGTATTCCTTAACTGGATATTTTTAATGGCTTCTTCTTTCCGTCGTTTATTAGTATTGGTAAAGTCACCTGCTGATTTACACTCAATTAGAATTGGATACTCGCCATCTTGAGCATTCTTTCTCTGGATGACAACATCTATTGCTAAGTTTACTTTTGATGCTCCTTCTTCATTTTCGCCCTCGGCTTCTTCGTTAGTCACCTCAGTTTGATAGATAGGGACATTCATAATAAAACTGTACGTCCCCTTTTGCATCTCAGTTATTGGTTTATCAGAGGGGTGCTTTATTCTTTCGTACCCTCTTTCTTCTAGGTAACTCGCAATCAGAGCCAATTGACGTTGTTCCTGAGCATTTTTAATGATGGGATTCGCAACTGCTCCACATAACCTGTCAGCAATAATAGTTGATGCCCTATACACTTCTTCCTCTGTTGGTTCGTGTCCATCCTCAAGCCACGTAAAAATATCCCTGTCAAGCAGTCTTGTTATAACACCGCTTATAGCTTGGAAATTACGTGTCAATTCTTGTTCCTTCATTCTAGGAGGAACTGCTCCTTTATCCTCCATAGAGGAAAGGATTGATTTATTCAAGTAACCTAACCCTGTTAATCTATCACGAGCTAGTGGTGGTGCAGTACACATTCTAAGAGTAGGTACTATTGACGGATTGTTCATAATAATTTCAGGGGTGATATTCCTCAAGTTATCAATAATCTCTAGTGCCGATCTCACATCGGCAGTAGTCTGCACACGGGTATTCCTGTACGCTTCGGGAGCAAACTGCATAAACCATGTATTATATAAATCTACTGAACGAGCTACGTCTTCTTTCCATAAGTTTGGTTTATTGGCGTTAATCATATCTTACCTCCGATAAGGGCATTACACTTTATTTTAATATAAAACCGCTAGAATAACCATGAGACAAAAAGATGTTCGATTCAAAACAAAAACCGCCCTGATGAGCGGTAATGTTGCCGAGAAAATCAAGGAATACGTTTAGAACTCTCACTTTAGTATGGATGGGAATCTGCCTTCAATTTCTTTTATCGTTTTGTCATACTGCACTTTTTTCACGTTTGAATAAAACGTATCACCTTTATTGTTTTTAATTGAGAGGTCTGCCCCGGCTTTAACCATCCGTTCCGTTATTCCCATGAATACATCCGTGGGGATGCCGCCCCTCAATGCCAACATCATTAAAGGCGTGTTACCTTCATTATCCAACTCGTTTACATTGACCTTGCCATTATCGAGAAAGTAATCAATTGCTTTAACAAAACATAAGTCAACAGACAAGAAAAATGCACTTGTTCCCGAATCGTCCTTTAGTGCATAATCCGCTCCATTCTCAACAAGAATTTTGATTATTTCCATTTCGCCATCCGCTGAAAAGATAGCTAAATGTAACGGTGTAGAACCGCTATACATCTGATTTAATGATTCTTTATCCGATGTCGCTATTTCTTTGACCTTCGTAATATCCTTGTCTCTAATGGCTTGTATCAGCGGCGGCTTTGCTTCCTTCATTTCTATTGTTGGTTCAATCACTGGTTGCTCCTTAGAGCAAGCAGTTAGTAATATGACGACACAAAACAATAGAAGCCAAACAATATTCTGCTTCATGAACTTAAATCATCCTTTTCCTGATAGATTCGACCGAAATATTCACTCTGGTTATTTCTTTATTGCTACACTCGGTACATACCCAACTTCGCCCCGATATACTCCTGACCGAATGGCTACCTTCGCATAACCTTTGAACGGGCTAATATCGTGAATGTATACGCTAGTTCCTTTGTCAATTCTAATAACATTGGCTGAGTTCATGAACCTGCCAAATAATCCTGCATCCCCTGTGGTAATAGCTTCTTGACCTCTCTTGAAGGTCTCATAATCAGCGGCTAAATATGTTTCGGTAATCGTCTGAGTATTTAAGCCATCTGATTTCTCACTGCCCCCACCAGTACATTGAACTAATACCCAAATCATAAAGCCAAAGATTATAACACAGCCTAGAACCGTGTTAAATTTGTCTTTGAATGACATCCATATCTCTCCCTTACTCTTGTTGGTAGTCCTTTCTAGTAATATCGGCATAGATTCTCAGGAAATTGATATTCATAAATACTAAACAACCATAGAACTGTATTCAACGCCTAATGTCCTTGTCCGCCTTCCGTTACCTACACTTGTAGTAAAGAAGGTGGAACAATGGATGAAATAGCCAAGGCAGTAGGTCAAAGAATAAGGGAACTAAGGAAGGCGCGAGGACTTTCCCAAGAATCACTTGGAGAGAAGGGCGGCTTCCACTATTCATACATCGGACAAATTGAGCGCGGAGAGAAAAATATTGCCTTGTCAAACTTGGCAAAGATAGCGGAAGCGTTAGAAGTGGGTATTCATCAGCTATTCAGTTTCTCTTACGAACTTGAATCATTAACGGAAGCCGAGCGGAACTACAAGGAAATATGCCTTCTGCTAAAGAAGTTGAATGAGTCCGATATAAGAAAGTTGAGAACCGCGCTAACGGCACTCTATGGAGAGTGACCGCAAATTATTTACAGCGAACGCTATTTTCAAAAAAATTGGTACGGGGCTAAGATAGGTAAACTCTGCCGCTAGAACAAAATACAATTTGCTAGGCAGGGGGTAGGGTCTTTAATACGCGCTCTTTAAGCCACTTAGAGGGCTTCTAACGACAAAAGAAATAGCCACCTATATTTTAAGTGGCTCGATGTGTTTCGGCTCTTATAAATCCCTTCAAGAGCGTCTATGTAGGCAGAACTGTTCGCCTAGATGTGAAAAAGACTACTTACTTTTAAGCTTACGTGACTTCATCATTCCTATTGCTTGCAATAGCCCACCTGTTATTTTTCCTCCGTCCAATCTGTTACATACAAACTCTGCGGAAAATTGTTTTATATAATCATCTTCTTTAATATATGTTGCAGTTGAAACAAAAGCATATATCCTTGTGGTGTCTAAGGCATTAATACAATCAATTGAAAGGATAGATGTATCAACCGAACCCATGGGGAAAAGAAGTCTATCAAAAGGTTTCTTTGCTCTCCAATGTTGCTGAATACGTTTTTTTATATCTTTCGTTGTGCCAACATATAATTGACAATAATCGTCAAGAACCAAAATATAATAACCGGGCTTCTCAGAATATAAAGTCAAATCAGTCACTCCGACAAAATCCTTGTTTTGATGAAGGAACGTATTTATATCGTTATTAAATTTTTCTTTGTCTAGTAATGAGAAGTACTTCATATTCAAGTCAAAGTTTACTAGGCAATCTGCGAGTTGTTGCTTGCACCACGCATCAGTATATATTCTCCCGTTTACATCGTCATATATGTCAGATGATAATTTAATATTAAACGAACTCCTATTATTAACTACTGCGTAATTTTCCCTTGTTAACCTTAGCCCATCTTTGCCTTCATTAACTCTCACCCCAAAGTGAATCAAGTAACAGCCCCCTTTTCGACTTGTTTCCGCCTGTTCAATTCACGATAAAGTGACCCTTTACTTACCCCTGTCATTTCTTCAATCTGCGCAACAGTGAAATCTCCACTTTCATGCAGAAGTATTGCCTTGTCAAGTTTCTTCTTGTCCGTCATGGGGCGACCGCCCTTGCGTCCACGCGCTTTAGCGGCTTCAAGCCCTGCTACTGTTCGTTCTCGAATGATTGAACGTTCAAACTCCGCGAATACCGCCATCATGCCGAACATAGCCTTTCCTGCCGCTGTAGAAGTATCAATGTTATCGGATAAACTAACGAACTCAACGCCTTTTTTGTTCAGCAAGTCAAGCGTCTCTATAAGCTTCAATGTAGAACGTGCCAATCGGTCAAGCTTGTAGACAATAAAGGTATCTCCTTCGCGTAACATTTCTAATGCCTTCGCTAGTTCAGGGCGATCATCCTTGCCGCCGCTTGCCTTCTCCGTATAGATACGGTCATATCCGAATTTTTTAAGTGCGTCCATTTGTAAATCTAGGGATTGGTCAGCGGTTGAAACTCTTGCGTAAGCTATTTTCATTCGTATCGTCTCCCTCGGGATGAATTGGTAATAATATCGTATCATAAACGCACCTTTTCGTAAATATGTTTTTGAGACGAGTTTCGTACTATATTTTAGTCTAGTAGCACGATAAAAACGGCTACTTCAAACCTGTTTCATAAACAATCGTTTTCGTACCGAGGTACAAGCATAGTTCTACCTTTGAATAAAGTAACTTGAATCTTACAGAGGAATGCTGATATGATACAAGTAACTTTATTCATTAAGGGGAGGGATACTATGCCGCGCGGCGGAAAAAGAAAAGGTGCAGGACGGAAGGCACAGGGAATAACTCGTAAAGTGTCGCTTACATTATCGGCAGAGGAATGGGAACGAATCGAAGCGTCAGGAGAACAGACCATAGCAGCATACCTGCAAAGTCTTATGAATAAGGTTACGCCAGTCAAAAAGGAAGCCGCAAACGTATTAGAAACAAGTTACTCCAATCATACGAAATTGAAAGACATACCTTCCTCACCAATGAGCAGGAGAGAAGCAGATGAATACTGGAATATATTTGCTCGTTATGAGGAAACAGCCGCCCCTGATACTATAGAAAAGGCTAAGCAAGTGTTTATTCGCAACCTATTCCCCGATGACTCGGAATACGCAAACTTAGAAACAAAGCCCAACTATATCTGTACTTTTACTGGTAAGAGATTCTTCTCGACCAAAGCACTAATAAAGGCGGCTGTGCCGCACTTGGTTGATTC
>CAYUSG010000145.1:0-8903 GCA_964447355.1 uncultured Paenibacillaceae bacterium | reverse complement strand
AATCCAATGCCTCTGTTCATCGATCCATTGTTAAATCCGTCACTGAATGCGGCTGTATTCAAATGAACGCGACAAAGCAGGATTTCTCTGAAACGATGACCCTGGAGGAAGCCAAAAACATTCTAAAAACCCATATCAACGGTAAGCTTTGCGACACCTGCTCGGACCAAGTCATGGCTCAATTGGGCAAAAACTTATTCTATATGACCGCCCTGTGCAATTTGCTGGATATTGATTTACAGCAAGTCGTTCAGGAAGAATCGAAGAAATGTTCTACGTTAGGTCTATTTAACCTGTCATAAGCACTTACAATGCAAAAAAGCATTTATTCGCTCGGTATGTGCCGAGAAAATAAATGCTTTTTATTTTCGCATGATTTAATTCAATGTTGTAGTGGGTTCACAACACATTACACTTCAGACTTCGCACTTTCTTCCAATTCTAACGCTTGTTTGCGCCTCTTGCCTCTTAGAGCACGGCGGGTAATAACGTTAACGTTTTTTTTTAGGCCGTAGAGTGCATAAATTAATAACGGAATGAACAATAATTTAGATAAAGTGCCCGGAAATTGAACGGCTAAAATCACAGCCCCTAAAACAATAAGCGGCATAATCCAAATGGCCGCTTTGGGAATCCCAACTTTCTTAAAATTAGGATACTTCACATTACTGATCATCAGGAAAGAAAGTAATAATGTACTAATGAGAAGGATTGCTGGGTTCATCTGTTCATGGAACAGAGCGAGCGTACTTAATACACCGCCTGCTGCTGGGATGGGTAAACCAATGAAATACCCCGGTGTTGTATGTGTAATGACATTAAATCGGGCCAATCTGAGCGCCCCGCAGATCGGAAAAATCGCAGTAATAATCCAACCGGCCGCAGCATTTAAATCCTGGAAAGCTACCACATACATAATGAATGCAGGGGCTACACCAAACGAAATGACATCTGACAATGAATCGAGCTCTTTTCCGAACTCACTTTGGACATTCAGCGCTCTGGCCACGCGTCCATCCAACCCATCGGTCAGCATGGCTACAATCACCATGATCGCGGCTAAATCTGGATTGTTATTGAACACGAAGATGATCGATATAATACCCAAAAATAAGTTTGCAATCGTAAACAAACTAGGTAGCGATTTAGTGATCATGATTGTCCACCTCTAAACTTACTATTCCCTAACTCAGCCACACTTTGCATTGTAGGTTATGCCATTTACACGTTTTCCAAATGCCATCCTTTGATTGTAGGGGTTTTAGATATGTCTGTCAATAAAGACTTGTTCTTGAATCCGCTTTAAGCCTTCCTTAATGGCACGCGCCCTAACCTCGCCAATTCCATCCACATCGTCCAATTCTTCAATGGTAGCCATTAAAATATGCGGCAAATGGGCAAACTCCTCCACCAAATTCGAAATAATAATCGAGGGCAAGCGCGGGATTTTGTGAAGCATACGGTAACCCCGAGGGGATATCGGTTCATCCATAATCGTATTGGTATGCGGATAACCCAAGAGCCGAACGATGTTATGCTGTTCAAGCAATTCATCAGCAGACAGCCGTTTAAGCCCTTGTTTAATCTCCTTGATTTTGTCATCCGTCAGATCCCTTGCGTAATCCTTTAACAAATAGTTTGCTTCCTGATCAATTTTCGAAACAAGCTCTTCCATCTGCATACTGATTAATCGGCCCTCAGTACCGAGTTCATTCACATACTTCTTAATCTCAGTCTTAATGCGAAGCACCATTTCCAAGCGTTGAATGACGTTTGAAACATCATGCAATGTGACGAGCTCTTCAAATTCCGATGCACCTAGGTTGGTGAAGGCTTGGTCCAATACCACCTTATACTTCTCGAGTGTTTGAATCGCTTGGTTAGCCTTTGTTAGGATGACACCCATATCTTTTAAAGCATATCGAAGATTACCTTGATACAACGTAATAACATTTCTGCGCTGGGATATAGACACCACGAGTTTCCCTGTTTGTTTAGCTACACGTTCAGCCGTACGGTGACGAATACCGGTTTCTGTGGAAGGAATAGAAGAGTCCGGAATCAGCTGCGTATTCGCATACAGTATGCGCTTGATGTCCTCACTCAGTATGATAGCGCCATCCATTTTGGCTAATTCGTATAAATAATTCGGCGTGAAATCACAGTTGATGGAAAAGCCGCCATCTACAATTTCCATGACCTCGGGGCTATACCCTACAACAATTAAAGCGCCCGTTTTGGCACGCAGCACATTCTCTAGTCCATCTCTAAAGTCTGTTCCAGGAGCCACTAATTGAAGCAGCTTGCTCATGATCTCCTGATTTACTTCTTCTTTAGTCAATGTATGAACCCCCTATCCCGACATCAAAATAACGCAGCCGATAACGCTTCCGATACCGACTTAACGCCTACCACTTTTATTCCGACCTTAGGCTCCCAGCCTTTCAGACTGTGCTCCGGTACTATAACGCGTTTAAAGCCAAGCTTCTGGGCTTCCATAATCCGCTGTTCAATTCTTGATACAGTTCTAACCTCACCCGTCAGGCCGATCTCCCCGATAAATACGTCGCCCGGGTCCAGCGGTTGATCGCGAAAGCTAGACGTAATACTTAACGCAATGGCCAAGTCCACAGCAGGCTCCGTTAATTTAACACCACCTGCTATATTGACATATGCATCTTGATTTTGCAGAAACAATCCTACTCGTTTCTCAAGCACGGCAATGATCAGCGCCAGTCGATTATGGTCAATGCCCGACGTCATTCGCCTTGGCGAAGGAAAATTCGTCTGTGACACCAACGCCTGCACTTCAACCAACACAGGACGAGAGCCTTCTAAGCTTGCTGAAACTGCGGAGCCAGACGCCTTGAGAGGACGTTCAGACAGAAACAATTCTGACGGGTTCTTTACTTCAGATAATCCCGTTTCCCTCATTTCGAATATCCCAATTTCATTCGTTGAACCAAAGCGATTCTTCACCGCTCTGAGCAGTCGATACACGTGGTGCTTCTCGCCTTCAAAATACAGAACCGTATCAACCATATGCTCAAGCAAGCGCGGACCTGCGATTGCCCCTTCCTTCGTCACATGACCTACTAGAACGGTAGCAATCCCCTTCATCTTAGCAATGCGCATAAATAAACTTGTGCATTCTCTCACTTGAGATACACTGCCCGGTGCTGATGTAATCGCGGGATGATACACGGTCTGAATCGAGTCAATGACTAACAATTCCGGCTTAATCTCATCGAGGGCTTCCTCGATCCGTTCCACATTTGTCTCACACAGAACATAGGTCATGGGGGATAACACTTGAAGTCGGTCAGCCCGTAATTTTAGCTGTCTGGCCGATTCTTCACCTGAAATGTAGAGCACTTTTCGCTTCTGTTCAGCAATGGAATACGATAATTGAAGCAAAAGCGTTGACTTTCCAATCCCCGGATCACCGCCAACAAGAATGAGTGATCCAGGTACAATACCGCCGCCTAATACACGATTCAGCTCAGAGAGCTTCGTATCGACACGCGGCTCCTTACTACTTTCTATATGTATGATAGGTTGAGGAATTTCTTTCGTACTGGATTGAAATGTTTGCATCCCTTGTGTTTTGACTTCCTTCTCCACTTCTTCAACCATGCTGTTCCAGGATTGACATCCCGGACATTTACCGAGCCATTTGGGGGATTCCGTGCCACATTCCTGACATATAAATTTTGATTTTATTTTTGCCATGACGCCTCCTAAATGGCCGTTACTGCTTTCGACTTGATTTGATAAAATTTTCACACTATACACAGCCTGTGGAAACCCCGTGAAAAAAAACGCTCCAGAAGATTCCCCTCTGAAGCGTTATGGTTTATTACTTTTATTTTGAAGCCTCGACCTTTGCTTTTCTTACTACGAGCCCATCATTCTCAATATCGATGTGCAGCGTATCTCCTTTACTGATATTACCTTTAAGAAGCTCCTCGGATAAACGATCCTCGATATGTTTCTGAATCGCTCTGCGCAGCGGTCTTGCTCCGAACTGCGGGTCATACCCTTCCTTGGCCAAGAACGCTTTAGCCTCATCTGTTAGGATGAAGTCAACATTTTGCTCTTTCAATCGTTTATTTAGCTCATCTGCCATTAACGTTACGATCTCGGCAATATGTTTCTCCTCTAAGGAGTGGAAGACGATGATTTCATCAATACGGTTTAGGAACTCAGGACGGAAGCTTTTCTTTAATTCTCCCATCACTTTATCCTTCATGTTGTTGAAATCTCTGCCTGCATCATCCATCGCAGTAAATCCTAATGTGGAGTTCTTCTTGATCAGGTCAGCACCCACATTGGATGTCATAATGATCAACGTATTGCGGAAATCCACCACGCGGCCTTTAGAATCTGTTAAGCGGCCATCCTCCAATACTTGAAGGAGAATATTGAAGACCTCAGGGTGAGCTTTCTCAACCTCATCCAGCAGCACAACTGAATACGGCTTGCGACGCACTTTTTCAGTTAATTGGCCGCCTTCTTCATAACCCACATATCCTGGAGGCGCCCCCACAAGACGTGAAGTAGAATGCTTCTCCATGTATTCAGACATATCAATTCGAATGACTGCATTCTCATCTCCGAACATAGATTCTGCCAGTGCCTTAGCAAGCTCTGTCTTACCAACACCAGTCGGACCTAAGAAGATGAAGGAACCCATAGGACGTTTTGGATCTTTAAGACCTGCACGTGCTCTGCGAATCGCTCGGCTAACGGCCTTAACCGCTTCTTCCTGACCAATGACACGATCGTGGAGAATGGATTCCATCTTAAGTAAACGTTCAGTTTCTTCTTCAGCCAGCTTTCTAACAGGGATACCTGTCCAGCTCGCTACAACCTGCGCTATATCATCTGGTGTCACTTCTGAATCGGTTCTGCCCTGCTTTTCTTTCCACTCATTCTTCGTACGATCTAATTCCTCACGAAGCTTCTGTTCTGTATCCCGTAACGAGGCAGCCTTTTCAAACTCTTGGCTTTGAACTGCGGCATCCTTCTCCTTGCGGATATCTTCTAAACGGTTTTCTAACTGTTTCAAGTTAGGCGGTATCGTATATGAATTTAAGCGTACTTTCGAACCTGCTTCGTCGATCAAGTCGATCGCCTTATCTGGTAAGAAACGATCCGTAATATAACGGTCGGATAATTTTACCGCTTGTTCAATAGCCTCATCTAAAATTTTGACACGATGATGAGCTTCATAGCGGTCTCTTAGTCCCATTAAAATCTGAATCGCTTCATCCACGGTAGGCTGGTCAACCATAATCGGCTGGAACCGGCGCTCCAATGCAGCATCCTTCTCAATGTATTTGCGATATTCATCTAAGGTTGTAGCACCGATGCATTGTAACTCGCCGCGCGCTAACGATGGCTTTAAGATATTAGACGCATCAATTGCACCCTCTGCACCACCAGCGCCAATTAACGTGTGCAATTCATCAATGAATAAGATAATGTTACCCGCTTGGCGAATTTCATCCATAATCTTCTTCAAGCGGTCCTCAAATTCCCCGCGATATTTCGTACCTGCCACGACCGAACCCATATCTAAAGTCATGACACGTTTATCTTTTAATGTTTCGGGAATCTCATTATTAATAATTTTCTGTGCCAGCCCTTCGGCAATAGCAGTTTTACCCACTCCAGGCTCCCCAATGAGCACAGGATTGTTCTTAGTTCTGCGGCTAAGTACTTGAATGACGCGTTCAATTTCCTTTGAACGTCCGATAACCGGATCTAAGTTGCCATCTTTAGCAAAAGCCGTGAGATCTCTTGCCAAACTATCCAAGGTAGGAGTGCTTACATTAGAAGGTGTGCCGTGATTAGATGAAACCGCCTCACTGCTTCCCAGTAATTGAAGCACTTGTTGACGTGCTTTGTTCAGACTTACGCCTAAGTTGTTTAATACACGAGCGGCAACACCCTCACCCTCGCGAATAAGGCCAAGGAGAATATGTTCAGTGCCCACATACGTATGGCCTAGCTTTCTCGCCTCATCCATGGATAATTCAATTACTTTCTTCGCTCTTGGTGTATATGCAATGTTGGTTGGCTGCTCTTGTCCTCTGCCAATCAAGGTTTCAACTTCATCTTGAATTTTCTCCAAGCCCAGGCCTAAAGCGATTAACGCTTTCGCCGCAATCCCTTCACCTTCACGGATTAATCCTAATAAAATATGCTCTGTACCGATGTTATTATGGCCTAAACGTACCGCTTCTTCTTGTGCTAAGGCAAGGACCTTTTGTGCACGTTCTGTAAATCTTCCAAACATCATAGTTAGCACCTCCAACATCTATTGTAGTCATATTATCATTTTTTGGAAAGTCGCTCTCTTATCATGCCTGCCCGGCGAATATCACGCTCATCTGCAGTCAGCTTCTCTCCCGAATATTGCTGCAAAAATCCCGGTTGTGTCATGACCATTAATTCATTCATTACATTGGCTGACACATCCTCAATCAAACCTAAATCAATGCCAAGCCTAACATCAGACAAGCGCTGTGCTGCTTCCTTTGAATCCATAATCGCTGCATGTGATAAAATCCCATAGGATCGTTTCACTCGGTCTGTAATTTCCATTTTAGATTCAAACATTAACTTTTCTCTTGCCGCACGCTCATGCTCTACAATTTGTTTGGCTACACTGAATAGATTATCGATAATTTCTGCCTCTGATTGCCCTAATGTGATCTGATTCGAAATTTGGAACACGTTTCCTATAGCTTCGCTGCCCTCACCGTATAATCCTCTAACAGCTAGACCTACTTGTGAAATGGCCGATAAAATACGATTAATTTGATGGGTCAGCACCAAAGCCGGCAAATGCATCATAACGGAAGCGCGAAGCCCAGTCCCAACATTCGTTGGGCAGCTCGTCAGAAAGCCGCGTTTCTCATCGAACGCATAATTTAACTGGCATTCAAAATGATCATCTATATCATTAGCCAGCTCCCATGCTTCCTTGATTTGAAAACCTGGATACAAACACTGTATGCGAAGATGATCCTCTTCATTAACCATGATGCTGATGGATTCATTCTCACTGAGAATGACAGCCCCATTACGCGATTCATTAGCCAAATTGGGGCTAATCAGATGTTTTTCAACTAAAACTCGCTTTTCCAGTTCATTAAGATCATCCAAATGAATAGGCTCCAGCGGTCCTAAATGGTCCATATCTTGATCATGAATAGCCGCCAGCACTTGGTCAAGCACTTCCTTGGATTGAAGGTTCGTTGAAAGCATAGGGAACGGCTCTGATCTTAAATTACGCGCCAAACGAATTCTGCTGCTAATAACAACATCGTTCTCAGGACCTTTACCTTTCATCCATTCACTTAGGGCATCTTCTATAAATTTCCTTAAAGACATACTCCATTCCTCCCCAAGAACCTAGGATTCATTAGAAAATTTTCCTTCAAGCTGACGAATTTGATCCCTAATTAATGCCGCTTGCTCGAATTCTTCTTTTTCAATGCTGTATTGCAGCTCTCGCTTCAGATCTTCAATCTGTCGTTTAATCTGAATTTCCCCGCCTGACCGTTTCGGTATTTTTCCATTATGATAAGTATTCCCATGCACTCGTTTAAATAAAGGATCTAAGCGATTAGAAAAATGATCATAGCATTGACTGCAGCCGAATCGTCCAATTTTACTAAATTGGGAATAAGTTAGACCACAATGTTCACAACGGAGTACTTGCTGCTTAGCGCCCATTCCCCCGGCAGTTAAACCCGATCCGGAAACGGCTGGATCAAAATTTAATAACCCTGACAATAGATTATGGATGGAAAATCCGTTAGCCGTACCAGGGATCATCTCCCCTTTTTCGCGTGCACAGCTTTCGCATATATGAAATTCATTTTTCTCGCCATTCACAATTTTTGTGAAGTGCAGAGTGGCTTGCTTTTCACCACATTCTTGGCAAATCATACAGACCCCTCCTTTTAAATCACTTGGCCAATAACGCAATGAGAAAAGCTTTCAATAACTTTGCCCTTATCTCATCACGTAACGGCAGCTTTAGTGTCAGCACGTCTCTGGATACCGCCGCATGAATCAATCTGGATTCACGCTCCGTTAATGCACCTGCCTCTTTCAACTGATACACTAAACCCTCGGCTGCAGCTTGATCAATGTTATTACCTATAGTTTGAACAATATGCTCATGCAGCAGACCTGAATCTGGTAAGCTTACGCGCTGAATACGAATATAGCCGCCTCCGCCTCGCTTGCTTTCAACTAAGTATCCTTTTTCTAAGGTGAATCGGGTACTAATGACATAATTGATTTGGGAAGGTACACAGTGGAATTGCTCAGCGAGTTCATTCCTTTGAATTTCAATCACTTGGTTGGGATGCTTATGCAAAATATTCTTGAGATATTGTTCGATAATATCTGTAATATTGGGCATGGCGTCTCCTCCGTTTTTGACCTTATATCCTTTAAGATGCAGTGTTAGCCACATCTTTACACTTGTAAAAACTGTTTGATAACACTTGGCATAGTCATCCAAAGTATATATGTCAAAATTGTTTCTGACTTTGACTTTCTTTGACTTTAAACTTATTATAAACGATATCTTACAATTTGCCAAGCGCAACTGCATATGTTTGTTTAACAACACAATAATGACCTGTTAAACGAAGCAAAGTTGCTCCATTTGAATAAATGA
The DNA here is from genome assembly GCA_964447355.1 of uncultured Paenibacillaceae bacterium. Lineage (GTDB taxonomy): Bacteria > Bacillota > Bacilli > Paenibacillales > CAYUSG01 > CAYUSG01. Next base: position 196 of record CAYUSG010000145.1, on the reverse strand, counting down.
ACTTATACAAACAAATATGCACTACTTATTGGGTATAAGGGTAATTTAACCCGCTTAAGGCTCTTATACCTGTTTCACATTAAAACATTAAATAACACAAAAAGCCTTCTCTGAATTAACTCAGAAAAGGCTTTTTGTGTTATTGCTTGGCAACGTCCTACTCTCCCAGAACCCTGCGGTTCAAGTACCATCGGCG
>CAYUSG010000144.1:0-9066 GCA_964447355.1 uncultured Paenibacillaceae bacterium | reverse complement strand
CCTTCATATTATATGGTGTTAGAACAGTTACCTTTAACATCTAACGGCAAGGTAGACCGTCGTGCTTTACCCGAACCGGATGTAACAGACATGAAGGATCGTATTCTGCCAAGGAACGATGTAGAGAAATCGATGGAAGACGTATGGAAACAGGTATTGTCTATTGACGAACCGCTCAGCATTAAAGATTCTTTCTTTGATATAGGAGGGCACTCCTTAAATGTAGTGTTGTTAATTAATCAGATTAACAAACGGTTCGGCGTACACTTGACCGTGGCAGAAGTGTTCCAATTGGCCACTATTGAGCAATTGGCTAAGCGGATTCAACAACAAAAACAGTTCTTGTATAAAACGATTGAACAGGTGAAGCCAGCAGCTTGTTATCCTGTATCAACAGCACAGAAACGGTTGTTGATTTTAGACCATATGGAGCCTTTATCAATAAGCTATAACATGCCGTCGATGTTAGGCGTAGAAGGACAGCTTGACGTTGATCGCTTTGAACGTGCTTTGGATCAAATCATTAAACGCCACGAATCCCTGAGAACTTCATTTGACTGGATAGATGGTGAACCGGTTCAACGCATCCATTCACAGGTTGATTTCCAACTTGAGATCACGTCAGTGAACAGTTTGGAGCTGCAAGCTTATATGCAAGCTTTCGTTCGTCCATTTGATTTGGCTCAAGCTCCGTTAATGCGAATGAATCTAGTCACATTAGAGGATACATCTTATAGGCTGTTGTTCGATATGCATCATGTCATTACAGATGGTATGTCGATGGAAATCTTCATTCGTGAATTGATGAGCTTGTATGCCGGAGAAGCACTGCAGCCGCTGCGAATTCAATACAAAGACTATGCAGCTTGGCAGCTTAATCAGGTTGAAACCGATGGATATAAAGTGAAGAAGGATTACTGGCTCGATCAATATAAGGGAGAGCTTCCAGTACTCCAACTGCCTGCTGATCACCCGCGTCCGCCCGTATACCAGTATGAGGGGAACAGTTTAGAATTTAAGCTGGACGAGGCTGTCACCGAATCCATTCGTCAGATCGCACAGGAAACAGGCTCCACTATGTATATGGTGCTTCTTACTGTCTATTATGCGACCTTATGGAGACTAACTGGACAAGATGATATCATTGTCGGTTCACCCGTTTCAGGACGTACACATGCGGATCTCGAACCTTTGATCGGAATGTTTGTTAATACGCTGGCGTTGCGCAACTATCCAAACGGTTCTAAGACGGTGCGCGTATTCCTCGAGGAAGTGAAGATTAGACTGATTGAGGCTTACGAGCATCAGGATTACAGCTTCGAGGACTTGGTAGAAGCCTTGCCGCAAATGAAACGAGACATGAGTCGTAATCCGTTGTTTGATACGATGTTTGTCCTTCAGAATAATGATCAAGCACCGCTCGACATGGATGGGCTGCGGTTCATACCTTATCAGACCGAACAGCTTGCTGCTAAGTTTGATTTGACATTTGCTGCGCAAGAAGAGGATGACGGAATTGCATTCACCGTAGATTACAACACTTCGTTGTTTGAAACTGAAACGGTTCAGCGGATGATCGATTATTATGTTCGAATGCTGGAGCAAGCGGTGCAACAGCTTGATGCCCCTTTATCAGCTTTAGATGTATTGAATGAGAAGGACTATCAACGGCTGCTCATTGATTATAACGTTACAGATAAAGTCGTGGCTGAAGATCAAACATTGCATCAATGGTTTGAAGAACAGGCGGCATTAACACCTAATCAGATCGCTCTGGTTTGTGACAAAGAACAGTTAAGTTACAGTCAGCTGAATGAACGATCAAATCAACTGGCCAGAAACCTTAGAGCCAAGGGCGTGTCGGCTGATCAACCTGTAGGTATTCTCTGTGAACGTTCAATTGAGATGGTCGTTGGGGTTTTCGCTGTATTGAAAGCAGGTGGTGCATATGTGCCGATTGACCCTGCATATCCGCAAGAACGCATAGCCTACATGCTCAATGATGCCAGACTTCAAGTGTTGCTGCTGTCATCCCAATTCAAGGCGCAGCTTTCTTACGAAGGAGAGCTTTTACTGTTAGATGATCCAGACAGCTACGAGGCTGACGGATCCAACCTTCCAGCCGTTAGTACGGCTGAGCAGTTGGCTTATATCATTTACACTTCTGGAACGACAGGTCAACCTAAAGGGGTCATGGTGGAGCATCGCAGTGTAGTCAATGCGTTATTGTGGCGAAAAGACGCATATTGCCTGGGTACAGATGATCGGGTTCTACAGCTGTTCTCATTCTCCTTTGATGGATTTGTGACCAGTTTGTTTACGCCGCTGCTAGCTGGCGCTAGTGTGATTATGCTGAAGGAAGAGGGGGGCAAAGATCTAAAGGTCATCTCCAACACCATCACTTCTCAAGCGATCACGCATTTTATTAGTGTACCTAGCTTATATGCCAGTCTCTTGAATGAACTGAATAAGGATCAAGCTGGTGCATTGCGAGTGGTTACGTTAGCTGGAGAGCGCTTCAGTGAATCATTAGTTGCTCGCAGTAAACAGCTGCTTCCACATGTAGAACTGGCTAATGAATATGGGGCTACTGAAACAAGTGTCGTTGCAACGTATAGGAGTAATTTGGCAGCTCATCAGAAAGTGTCGATCGGCAAGCCAATCTGGAATGGTCAGGTTATGATATTGAACCCGTATGGACAACTTCAGCCTGAAGGAGTAACAGGCGAGATCTGTATAGCAGGCCGCGGGTTAGCTAGAGGCTATCTAAATCGACCTGAGCTAACTGCTGAACGGTTTATGGAGCATCCATTTGTGCCGGGTCAACGGATGTATCGTACCGGTGATTTGGGCAGATGGCTGTCTGACGGCAGCATTGAGTATGTTGGACGCGCAGACGATCAAGCCAAGATTAGAGGCTATCGAATTGAACTGGCTGAAGTGGAAGCGCATCTATTAAAGCTGAAAGCCGTACAAGAAGCGGCAGTCGCGGTATGGGATGAAGATGATTACAAGTCGATGTGTGCATATGTTGTAGCTGATCATACTTACACTTCGCACGAATTAAGGGAAGGATTATCGCAGCAGCTTCCTGCTTACATGATTCCATCCTACTTTATGCAGCTAGATCGTATGCCTCTATCGCCAAATGGCAAGTTGGATCGTAAAGCACTGCCTAAGCCAGAAGGCCGAGCACTTATTGAAGCGCCATTTATGGAGCCTCGAACACCGCTCGAAGCTCAGTTGGTTAGCTTGTGGCAAGAAGTACTCGACATTGATCGCGTAGGGATCAAGGATCATTTCTTTGATCTGGGGGGGCAATCATTACGCGCAACCGCCTTGATTAGACAGATCCACAAGACGTTAAAGCTTGAATTGCCGCTAAAGCTCATCTTTCAATATCCGACTATTGAGCAGCTAGCTGCTCAATTAGAGACGTTAAGTGTAACCGATTATTCTGAGATTCCAACGGTTGAAGCACGTGCTCATTATCCCGTTTCATCAGCACAGAAACGTATGTATATCCTAAACCAATTCGAAGGTGCTTCCTTGAGCTATCATTTACAGGGTGTGCTTAAGCTGACAGGCGAGCTGGATTCCAATCGCTTCGAACAAGCTTTCCGGACATTGATTAGCCGTCATGCATCGTTAAGAACAGGGTTCGAGATGCTTCATGGGGAAGTCGTGCAGCGTATTTACGATACGGTTGAATTTAACGTCGATTATATACAGGCGAATGAAGCTGAAGTAGAACACATCATCGACGAATTTATCCGTGAATTCACATTGGACACACCTCCATTACTTAGAGTTTGCTTAGTTGCTTTGACTAGTGATGAACAAGCGGACCGTGTTGTACATGAACATCTCATGCTGTTTGATATGCACCATATTGTTTCCGATGGGGTGTCAAAGCAGATTTTAGTGGAAGAGTTTGCGCAATTATATGCGGGTCAGCCGTTGTCTGATCTCAACATTCAGTACAAGGATTACGCTGTATGGCAGCAATCACAAGCACAAATGGAACGGGTTGCAGCCCAAAAAGCCTATTGGCTGGACCTTTTCACTGGTGAATTACCTGTGCTGGAGATACCATCAGATTATCCGAGACCTAGGGTTCAAAGCTTTGAAGGAGACCTAGTCACGTTTGCCATCAATGAGAATCAATATCAAGGCCTTCAAGCACTGGCAAGGAGAAGCGGTACTACTTTATATATGGTTCTCTATGCGGTATATACTACGTTTTTGCATAAGTATAGTGGACAAGAGGACATCATCGTAGGCACGCCAGTTTCGGGTCGAACTCATGCAGATGTGGAGCAGCTTATAGGATTGTTCGTCAATACGCTGCCTATACGAAGCTATCCAGCTGGAGAAAAGCGCTTCATAGAATATTTATCCGAAGTGAAAGAACAGGTCTTAAGCGCATTTGCAAATCAGGACGTACCATTTGAAGCTTTAGTTGATGCGCTGGAATTGGTAAGAGATTTAAGTCGAAGTCCGCTGTTTGATACGATGTTCACACTTCAACCTTATGAAGCTTTAGATTTGCAACTCAATGCATTACAAGTCGAACCTTACGACAGTAAGCATACGACGGCGAAATTCGATCTCACCTTGTCTGCAACGGAACAAGAACGGGCTATCGTGTGTGAATTAGAATATTCAACTGCGTTGTTCAAACCAGAAACAATTGAACGGATGATTCATCATTTCTTGAATTTGATCGACGCTGTAGTGGATGAGCCTGAAACGCCGCTAGCATCCCTTAATCTTATGACCGATAAGGAAGCAGCAGAGCTATTAGAACGCTTTAATGATACAACGGCCGAATATCCGCAGGATCGGACGATTCATCAGTGGTTTGAAGAACAGGTCGAACTTACGCCGAACCATGTTGCTGTTGCTTTGGGAGACCAGAGCCTAACTTATCGGGAGCTGAATGAACAAGCGAATCAACTGGCAGCGTTGCTGCGACTTAAAGGTGTGAAACAGGAGCAGATTGTTGGTATCATGGTCGATCATTCACTAGAAATGATCATTGGTATCATGGGGATATTGAAATCAGGAGGCGCTTATCTCCCCATAGACCCTGCATATCCTGAAGAGAGGATTCTCTATATGCTAGAGGACAGTGGAGTGTCTCTGCTGCTAACCCAAGCGCATTTACTCGACACTGTCACGTTCTCAGGTGAGAAGCTTAATCTTGATGATCAAGACATGTATGCGAATATCCTATGGGAAGCTGATCAAGCAACCATACAGAGCTCGTCCCATCAATTGGCGTATGTCATTTATACTTCAGGGACTACTGGAAAACCCAAAGGGGTTATGATAGAACATCGCTCACTCGTTAACCTTTGCGCTTGGCATCAACGAACGTTTCATGTGAGGGACACTGACCGCGCGACTAAATTAGCGGGGTTTGGGTTCGATGCCTCTGTATGGGAAATATTCCCGTATTTAATTTCTGGTGCGAGTCTACATCTGATCCAAGAAGCGCTCGATGTGAGGCGATTAAATCAATATTATGAGGCGCATGGCATTACGATCAGCTTCTTACCGACTCCATTATGTGAGCAATTTATCGAGTTGGATAATCATTCCTTAAGAATTCTGCTCACCGGGGGAGATCGCTTAAAGGCTTATCGGAAACAAGGTTACACGCTCATTAACAATTACGGACCTACTGAAAGTACGGTCGTTACTACAAGCGGACTGATCTCAGAAGCGCATCTTTATCCGATCGGTAAACCTATAGATAATCACACTGTGTATATATTGGACTCGCAGGATCACATTCAGCCGATAGGTGTTCCTGGTGAATTGTGTATAGCTGGTGCGGGTCTTGCGAGGGGTTATGTTAACCTTCCGCAGCTGACAGCAAAAAAGTTTGTAGCTAACCCATTTATACCGGGTGAACGCATGTATCGGACTGGTGATTTAGTGCGGTGGCTGGCAGACGGTACGATTGAATATTTAGGCAGAATAGATCAGCAGGTGAAAATCAGAGGTTACCGCATTGAGCTGGGAGAGGTTGAAAAATGTCTTCAGCTGTTGGATGGTGTAAAGGAAGTTGCCGTAGTTGCCTATGAAGCAGCGAATGAACATAAAGAGCTGTGTGCTTATTTTGTAGCCGATCAAGCCTTTAGGGTGGATGACATAAGGTCTGCGCTCGCACTATCGCTTCCAGCGTACATGATCCCTTCAACCTTTGTGCAGATTGAGCAAATGCCGCTGACACCAAATGGTAAGATCGACCGCAGGGCATTGCCAAAACCGGAAGGAAGAGCGCAATCAGGTGCAGATTATGTGGCACCACGTACACCGCTGGAAAGCAAGCTTGTTGATTTGTGGCAAGAAGTGCTTAGCATTCAACCTATCGGTGTAAAAGATAACTTCTTTAGTTTAGGCGGCCACTCCTTGCGCGCAACCACTTTGGTTAGCAGAGTCTACCAGTCTTTAGACTATGAACTCACGTTGGGGGAAGTGTTCCAGTATTCAACTATCGAACAATTGGCTGAAGTGATAGAGGGCAAGGAGAAGCGCTCGTATACTCCAATTCCTCTGGCTGATGCTCGAGCTTATTATCCAGTGACTTTTGCACAAAAGCGTTTATTTATTCTGCAGCAGATGGAAGGGGCCTCCATTAGCTACAATATGCCGGGAGTGATAAAGCTTAAGGGTGAATTAGACCGGGTTCGATTGGAAGAGACCTTCAGAACTCTAATAACTCGTCACGAATCTTTACGTACTGGCTTTGAGATGGTTCAGGGCGAACCCGTGCAACGCATCCATTCGGAAGTGAAATTTAACATTGATTATGTAGCTTGTGCGGAAGCTGAGGTTGATACCGTCTTAAGCAGGTTTATCCGTGAATTTGACCTGAAGCGTCCACCACTGATGCGAGTGGGATGGATTACATTAACTGAAGAGCGTTCGAACGCCTCAACACAAAACGATACACATCTGCTCATATTCGATATGCATCATATCATTTCAGATGGTGTCTCCATGAATCATCTCATTGATGAATTTTCCCGTGTTTATGCGGGACAATCCTTGCCGCCGCTAAACGTTCAGGTGAAGGATGTTGCGGTATGGCAGCAGTCTGAAGCGGAGCATAATCGCATCCAAATGCAAGAAGGTTACTGGCTCGAAGTCTTTGCAGGGGAGCTTCCTGTTCTGGACTTGCCAACGGATTATGCAAGACCGCCTGTGCAAAGCTTTGAAGGAGATCGATTGACTTTTATCCTGGATGAGACATGTTCTGCGGAATTAAAGCAGCTGGCTGAGCAGCATGGTGCCACTTTGTTTATGGTTCTGTTCGCTGCTTATGCAGCGCTGCTGCATAAATACAGCGGTCAAGAGGACTTGGTCATGGGCACGCCGATTGCGGGGAGAACACATCCTGATTTAGAACCATTGATCGGGATGTTCGTAAACACGTTAGCCATTCGAAGTTACCCTGCGAGTGACAAAACCTTCACTGCATATTTGCAGGAAGTGAAGCATCAGACGCTAGGTGCTTTCCAGAATCAGGCTTACCCATTCGAGGAATTAGTAGAAAAGCTCCCGCTGGAGAGAGATCTCAGCAGGCATCCGCTCTTCGATACGATGTTTATACTGCAAAATACAGAGCAGAGTGAGCGCAGTCTGGACGGACTTCAGTTAGAACCGCATCCTATGGATTTTAAAGTTGCTAAATTTGATTTGACCTTCATCGCAGCCGAAGAAGGCGGCCGTATCGTTTGTCAGATGGAGTATGCAACCAGCCTTTTTGAGCGTTCGACCATTGAAAGAATGACAGAACATTTCCAAGCATTACTGCGCTCCATTCTGAATCATCCGAATTCGAAGCTTGCTGAGTTAAGTATGATCACAGCAGAAGAACAAGCTATCATTCTAGAGCAATTTAACGGTACCGCTGTTGATTATTCAGATGGGAAGCTGCTGCATCAACAGTTTGAGGCGCAGGCACAACGAACTCCAGATCATAAAGCCGTAGTTTTCGAGGACAGGTATCTCACGTATCAAGCATTAAATAAGCGAGCCAATCAATTGGCACGGACTTTAAGAGCGAGAGGCATCAAAGCTGAACATACGGTGGGAATCCTGTGCGAGCGATCGCTTGAAATGGCAGTAAGTGTGTTAGCTGTCTTAAAAGCAGGAGGCGCTTATGTCCCTCTGGATCCGTCATCTCCGATGGAACGTATTGACTTTATATTAAGGGATGCAAATGTTCGAGTGTTATTATCACAAGCGAAGCTTAGTGATCAACTGCGATTTGAAGGCGATCTAATGTTACTAGATGATGAGGCTTCATATGATGCGGACTCTTCGGACTATGTGACTGAGATTCAGCCGCAGGATCTGGCTTATGTCATATACACCTCAGGTACGACGGGCACCCCGAAAGGTGTGATGATTGAACATCGTCACATTATGAATACAATCCACTGGAAGGTTGAGCATGATCGCATGCATGTGAACGATCGAGCGCTCATGTTAAATCCGTTTGTATTCGATCCTTTTGTGACGCAATTCTTTACACCGCTGCTGTCAGGAGCCACGGTTTATTTCATGGAAGAAGAGTCCAGTAAGGATGTCAAGGCTGTTTATGATGTAGTGACAGGGCAACACATGACTCATTTGCAAGGACCGCCGTCTTTTATGTCGCTTTTATTCGAATGGATGAATCGTGATGATGCAGCTTCCGTTAAATCCGTCATTATGGGGGGCAGCTCCATTCATTCGGATGTGATAGCGACCATCCTGGAACGAAACCCTAATATCGTGATTTACAATGAATACGGACCAACAGAAAACAGTGTCATTACAACTTCACTGCCGATTACCCGCATAGATCAGCCTCTCTCGATTGGCAGGCCGATAGCCAACACTCAAGTGTATATCTTAAACGCAAGCGGTCAGCTGCAACCTGTTAATATAGCAGGTGAGCTATGTATATCAGGCGCAGGCTTAGCAAGAGGTTACCTAAACCAGCCCGAACTGACGACCGCTGCTTTCATAGAACATCCTTTTGTGTCGGGTGAACGATTATAT
>CAYUSG010000143.1:0-9110 GCA_964447355.1 uncultured Paenibacillaceae bacterium | reverse complement strand
AGGCATGCAGACAGGTGTAGAATATGTTGAGCCTCGTACAGAGATGGAAGCTGCAATTACAGAGATATGGCAGGAAGTGCTGGGACTAGCGAAGGTAGGCGTATTAGACAACTTCTTTGAATTAGGCGGTCATTCACTACGTGCAACAACATTAGTCAGCCGCATTCATAAAGAGCTTAGCATCGAACTGCCGCTGCAGGATGTGTTCAAGTATCCAACGATTGAGCAACTGGCGGCCAGAATGGAAGGTATGGAGACAGGAAGCTATGTATCGATACCGATAGCAGAACCACAGTCATATTACCCGTTGTCATCAGCACAGAAGCGACTGTATATCTTAAACCAAATTGAGGGAGCCGGATTAAGCTACAACATACCTAGCGCAATAATGATCGAAGGTGATCTTAATCGCGATCACTTTGAAGCAGCCATTCGGGCATTGATTGACCGTCATGAATCGTTGCGCACAAGCTTTGAGATGAACGATGGGGACATTGTACAGCGGATTCATGAGCAGGTTGAATTTGAAGTTGAATATATGGAAGCAAGCGAAAAGGAGATTGAAACACTCGTTCGTGAGTTTGTTCGCGAGTTTGAGCTGGATAGGGCACCTCTAATTCGAGTAGGCTTGGCGGCAATGAAACTAGCGGCGGATCAAGCATATACCGGAAACGCGCCGCATGTAGATCGTCACCTGCTGCTGTTCGATATGCATCACATCATTTCAGATGGGACATCTATGACGATCCTTGTAGAAGAATTTGCTAGGTTGTACGCAGGTGAAACGCTCGAACCACTAAACGTGCAGTACAAAGACTTTGCCGTTTGGCAGCAGTCTGATGCTGAACAAGAACGGATTAAAGCACAGGAAGCCTATTGGCTGGATGTGTTCGCAGGCGAGCTTCCAGTACTGGAGCTTCCAACTGATCGGCAGCGTCCTTCGATGAAAAGCCACTTAGGCGATCGTGTGAGCTTTGTCATTAGCGAGCAGCAAAGCGAGGCTTTGAAAGCTATATCCAAGCAAAGCGGTGCTACCTTATACATGACCCTGTTAGCAGCGTATAAAACGTTATTGCATAAGTACAGCAGTCAGGAAGACATCATTGTAGGGACGCCAATAGCTGGGCGGAACCATGCAGATATCGCTTCTTTGATCGGGATGTTCGTCAATACACTTGCGATACGCAGTTATCCGAGCGGCGAGAAAACATTCCAAGAATATTTACAGGAAGTCAAAACGCAAACTTTAGGCGCTTTTACATACCAAAGCTATCCATTTGAAGCTTTGGTAGAGCAATTGCCGCTGGAGCGTGATTTAAGCCGCAATCCGTTGTTTGATGTTATGTTTATCCTGCAAAATATGGTGCAAGCAACCCATACGACAGAACATCAGTCCGAAGGCTTGCAATTGAAACCGTATGAATATGAACACCATGTATCCAAGTTTGATATGACCTTGACAGCGATTGAGAGCGGATCGACCATCGTATGTGAATTGGAATATGCGACCACATTATTCAATCGGTCAACGATCAAACGCATGGCGGAACATTTCTTGCAATTAATCGATGAAATTACCGCTCATCCAGCTGCTCCGCTGGCATCGCTTGAAGTGGTGACGGATGATGAAAAGGTACAGATTCTGGAGCAATTCAACGCAACACATGCCGATTATCCGCGGGATAAAACGATTCATCAGTTGTTTGAGGAGCAGGTGGAACGCAGGCCGGAGCAAGTGGCTGTTGTGTTCGAAGATCAGCAGCTTACGTATCGCGAACTTGATAGGCGAGCGAATCAGTTGGCCGGAGTACTGCGCGGCAAAGGGGTAGGACCTGACCAATTGGTCGGTATCATGGCAGAACGTTCGCTGGAGATGATCATAGGCATCATGGGTATATTGAAAGCGGGCGGAGCTTACTTGCCGATAGATCCTGCTCACCCTGAAGACCGAATTCGCTTCATGCTGGAGGACAGTGAAGCTAATCTATTGCTCTCACAGCAGCATCTAATGAACAACATCGAATGCGCTTTAGAGGTCATTAATCTCAACACAATAGAAGATTACATCCAGATAGAGGAGCTCATCGGGCAGAATTCATTGACCGCAGTTAGCGGGTCAGATAAGGATTATCCAACTAGCACCCCAGACAACCTGGCTTATGTGATTTATACGTCAGGATCCACGGGTCAACCGAAGGGCGTACTAATTGAACATCGCAGCGTAATGAATACGTTGTTTGCGATGGAAGAAGCGTATCCGTTGGGAGCCGAGGATGCTTATCTGTTAAAAACCGCTTTCACTTTTGATGTATCAGTGACAGAGTTGTTCGGATGGTTTATCGGTGAAGGACGATTGGTAATCCTGCCGCCGGAAGAGGAGAAGGATCCAAGGGCGATTCTTCGTATGGTGGAACAGCAAGGCATTACACATCTCAATTTTGCGCCATCGATGCTAAATGCCTTCGTTCAGGCAGTACAGCATGAGGAGACGAGGCTGGATAAGCTTAAATATGTGTTTGCAGCCGGTGAAGCTTTGTCAGCGGCACTTGCGGAAACATTCTGCAGAACACTGCAGCACACGCGTTTAGAGAATATCTACGGCCCAACTGAAACGACTATTTATGCGACATGGTACAGTATCGAGCAGCGCGAGGGAGCGGTGGATCGAGTGTTAATCGGAAAACCACTAAGCAATGTTCAGGCGCTTATACTAGATCAGCATGGGCAACTACAACCGATAGGTGTTGCCGGTGAGCTCTGTATCGCTGGAGCAGGCTTGGCTAGAGGTTACTTAAACCGCCCTGACCTGACAGCAGAAACGTTCGTCGATCATCCATTAAACGCAAGCGAACGAATGTACCGGACAGGCGACCTTGCAAGATGGCTTCCTGACGGTAACATTGAGTATCTTGGCCGGATAGATGATCAGGTAAAAATCCGTGGATATCGTATCGAGCTGGGTGAAGTGGAAAGCAGTCTGCAGAAGCTGGATAAAGTGAAGGAAGCAGTAGTAGTGGTGCGGGAGGATGAAGCAGGGCAGAAAGATCTGTGCGCTTATGTGGTAACCGATCAGCCTCTGACATCACAAGAGCTAAGAAGTGCTATGGCTGCTCGTTTGCCAGGCTATATGATTCCAACTTACTTTGTACAGTTGGACGTAATGCCGCTGAACGCAAGCGGCAAGATCGACCGCAAAGCGCTGCCTGTGCCAGAGGGAGGCGTGCAGACAAATGTCGATTATGTAGCGCCCCGCAATGAGATTGAATCCAAACTAGTACAGATATGGAGCGATGTACTTGGTTTGAAGGTGAAGCGCCAATATCCAGTAAATGCAGAACGTTCAATCGAGGCTATGGATACGTCCTTTGCGACCAAAGAGGCGGATGGGCAATCTATAAGAGCAACCGAGGATGTAAGCGGAAGTGCAGAGTTAAATGAAGCAATGCAAATAGGAGTGCTTGACAACTTCTTTGAACTCGGAGGACATTCACTCAAAGCCACTGCAATGTTGTCAAGAATTCATCGGGATTTTGATGTATCGCTACCATTAAGTGATATTTTCAAGTACCCGACCATAGAAGCATTGGCTCAGAAAATTCAAGCAACAGAACATTCGTTTTACGCATCGATCAAGTCGGCTGGGAATAAACCGTATTATGCTGTGTCCTCTGCACAGCGGAGAATGTATGTCCTTAATCAATTGGTAGGAAGCAATACGAGTTATAACATGCCGGGTGCATTAACGATTGAGGGTCCGTTGGATGAAGGGCGGTTAGAACAAGTCTTCCATACACTCATCCAGCGTCATGAAACATTGCGGACTTCATTCCGTATGGTAAATGACGAGCCCGTCCAATTGATCCATGAAGATGTGCCATTCGAAATGGAGCGATTAGCTCCTCCGTCAAATATACCTTCCTCGTTGGAAGATACGGCACAAACGGATCAAGAGTATATTAAACGTAAGGTGCAAGCTTTTGTCAGACCTTTCAATTTGAATCAAGCACCTCTTTTTAGAGTGGGTCTGTTGCGAATGTCAGAAGAACAGTTTGTACTGCTCTTTGATATTCACCATATCATCTCCGATGGGATGACGATGGATATTCTCGTGAGTGAAATAGCTATGTTGTACAGTGGAATCACACTTCCAGCGTTGAATATCCAATATAAAGACTACTCAGAATGGCAGAGCGAACGTTATCGTTCAGAAGAGATGGAGCACCAAAAGGACTTCTGGCAGCAATACTTGGCTGGTGAATTACCAGTACTTGAGATGCCAACCGATTACCAGCGGCCATCTGTCCAACGATTTGAAGGAGAACGTGTTACTTTCATCATCGACAAATCACAGCAAGCGAAACTGAACCAAATTGCACTGGAAACAGGCTCAACTCTCTATATGGTGTTGCTCTCTGTGTATACGATATTACTATTTAAGTACACGGGTCAGGAAGATATCATCATTGGGACACCGATTGCAGGCAGACCACATGCAGACTTAGAACAGATACTGGGTATGTTTGTCAATACACTTGGCATGAGAAATTATCCAACGGGTGATAAGACGTTTAAGTCCTTCTTGTCAGAAGTCAAGGGGAATGCATTAAATGCCTTTGAACACCAAGATGTTCCATTCGAAGAACTTGTTGAACTGTTGAATGTGAAACGAGACACCAGTCGTAATCCGTTGTTTGATACGATGTTCGTCTTGCAGAATATGAAACAGTCCGAACACACCTTTGAAGGCCTGAGGCTGAAACCTTATGAGATGGAGCAGCGATCAGCGAAGCTGGATCTTGCACTGACGGCAATAGAAGCGGGAGAATTCATCGTGTGCGAGTTCGAATATGCGACCAGCTTGTATCATCAATCGACGATCGAACGGATGGCAGGGCACTTCCTGCACCTTATCGAGGCCGTCACAGCACAGCCAGAAGCTGCTCTTGGAACGTTGGAGATGGTAACTCAAGACGAAAAAACACAAATCATTGAACAGTTCAACGCAACGGAAAGGGCTTATCCAACCGACAAGCTGCTGCATCAAATGTTTGAAAGCCAGGTAGAGCATACGCCGGATGCGACGGCAATCGCTCTTGGCGAACAACAGATGAGTTACAGTGAACTGAATGAACGTTCCAATCGATTGGCACGCACCTTGAGAGCCAATGGCGTTATGCCGGATCAAACGGTGGGCATTATGGTAGAGTTGTCGCTTGATATGGTAGTCGCGATTCTAGCCGTGTTAAAGTCTGGGGCAGCTTATGTGCCGATTGACCCATCATATCCGCAAGAGCGCATTGAGTTTATGTTCAATGATTCGAAGATTCATTGGTTGCTGTTACAAGAACATCTGCAGGAAAAGGTCACATTTGCAGGAACGCAGCTCGTGCTTGAAGCGCCATCTTCGTATCATGAAGATGGAACAAATTTAGAGGCAGTGAATCGAGCGAGCGATCTTGCTTATGTCGTCTATACTTCGGGAACGACCGGACAGCCTAAAGGAGTTATGGTGGAGCATAGAAGTATTTTGAACACAGTACAATGGAAATTAGAGACCTATCAGATGGCACCACAAGATAGAGCACTCATGTTAACTCCATTTGTGTTTGATCCATTTATCACCCAACTGTGTACACCGCTGCTGTCAGGCGCATCGGTACGTCTGTTAAATCAAAATGAAAGCAAGGATGTCATGGCGATTTGCCGCATTATGAATAAGCACCGCATGACCCATTTGCAAGGAACGCCAAGCTTCTTGATGCCGATTTTCGAATGCATGACAAATGCGGACGCGTCCCCAGTTAAAGCGATAGCAATTGGCGGAGAAAGATTGGATGCTCGAGTGGTAAACAGGGTAATGCAACTGAACCCAAATATCACGATCTACAATGAATATGGACCGACAGAGAATAGTGTTATCACAACCACGCTGCCGATCACCCGAGCAGACCAGCATTTGTCGATTGGCCGTCCGATAGCCAATACGCAGATTTTCATCTTAAATGACCATCAGCAGCTTCAACCGGTTCATGTGCCTGGTGAACTTTATATTTCCGGTATAGGTTTAGCACGTGGATATATGAATCGATCCGAATTAACGAACGAGGTTTTTGTAGAGCATCCGTTTATAGCGGGCAAACGTATGTATCGTACAGGCGACCTGGCTAAATGGCTGCCAGACGGACAGATTGAATTGTTAGGACGTGTCGATGATCAGGTGAAAATTCGCGGTTACCGGATTGAACTGAAGGAGATTGAAAGAGCGCTGCTTAACCTTGAATACATCAGAGAAGCTATTGTATTGGCGCGTGAGAAACAAACGTATGAACAGTCGCTATGTGCGTATTTTACGGCAACAAAAGAGGTTAGCGTGCAACAACTTCGTGAACAGTTGAAATCAACATTACCAGACTACATGGTGCCGTCGTACTTTATTCAACTGGAAGCCATGCCTTTAACCCATAACGGCAAAATTGACCTGAAAGCCTTGCCGGTTGTAGATGGGCAGATCGATACAGGTAATCCATACGTGGCGCCAAAAACACCAGAAGAGTTCCAATTAGCAAACATATGGTCAACGGTATTAGAGATTCACGAGGACCGCATTTCGACTCAAGACAGCTTCTTCGAGCTTGGCGGGGATTCATTAAAGGTGATCAAGGCCATATCGATGCAATATGCGGTTGGTAGGATGGAGTGGAATTTGCAAGTTCAAGATTATTTCCAACTTCAAACCATCGAACAACTAGCGAAAAAGGTTAGGGGTGTCAGCGTCCAATCGCAGAAGAAAACGAACGACATGAGCCCATACTTGTTCAAAAAATTCCCGAACGTTTCTTCCCGAACCGATCAAGCTAACATGATCAATGTGCTGTTGACCGGAACGACAGGCTTCCTAGGTATCCATCTGTTGAAGCAGTGCATGGATGAAACGTCAAGTACAGTGTATTGCCTCATTCGCGGTCAGAGTCATGAACAAGCAGAAGCACGATTAAGACAAACGATGAAGGATTATTTCCCTAATGAGACAACACTTCCCGAATGGATTGGTTCCAGAATCATCCCGATAGCCGGTGACTTTAGCAGAGCACAACTGGGATTGGATCTTGATCTATACGCGATTATGAAGCAACAGGTGGATACAGTCGTTCATGCAGGAGCGATCACAAAACACTACGGAAACTATGACGAATTCGAGCGGGTTAATGTGGATTCTGTACGGCAATTCTTAGAATTTTGCGGGACAACAAAGCGTTTCCACTATATGTCAACGACGAGTGTGGCGGGGGATTATACGACACACAAAGAGAATGTGCGCTTTGCCGAAGACGATTTCTATGTAGGACAAAATTATAGCAGCAACGTCTACGTGAAAAGTAAGTTTATGGCGGAGAAGGAAATTTTCGATGCACTTGAACGTGGAGCACAAGCATCGATCTACCGAATCGGAAATTTAACGGGCCGATATACAGATGGGGAATTCCAGCGGAATATTGAAGATAATGCATTCTATAATATTCTAAGATCGTTTATTATGATGGGAGTTATGCCCAAACCATTATTGCAACTTCCAATAAACTTGACGCCAGTAGACGCTTGTGCGGAGGCTATTGTAAAATTAATGGACTGTAAACGTAATCCAGACCCAGTGTACCATGTATACAATGGTCACTCGATGACGTATAAAATGATGCATAAAGTACTACAAGACATGAGTTTGCCTTTGGCAACAGTAGAAATAGAACAATTCCAGGATTTGGTGAAAACGATGTCTAGAGACGTCATTCAGAATGATAAGCTTGCAGGATTAGTTCCGCTTATCGGTATGGATACAGAAACAGCAAATCGTTCGCAAGTGTTAGTGCGTAACTCCAAAACGAACAAGTCGTTGTCACAGCTTGATTTTAACTGGCCTAAGCCTGATAAAGCTTACCTAGAAAAAATGATTCAACATATGAAACAAGTCGGATATATTTGATTTAAGCTCATAGGGAAGCCTTCCTTTGCCTTCTAGGCTGAAGGGAACATGGCTTCCCTATGAAAATTAATGCAATTAAACCTTTCCTATTTAAATTGTGTCACAAATCATTTGAGCAAATTAGTTATACGATAGAAAGTAGGTATTAACATGACATCATCTTTATTTCATCCTTTTTCGAATGAAACCATGAATATCTTCCGTACTTGTTACAAGGAAAGCCTTAATAATTTTTTAATTCCATCCAGGTATGCTTCTGCTGAAGCGGCGCAAGCAGGTTATTTATTCGACCGACTATTTAATAACCAATTCCCTGAACAGCACATCTACAAAACGTTTTATTGCAATTCCTCTTCTGAAGCCATTCAAGGAGCGATCAAACTTATACGTCATTACGCCATTGAAAAAAAGATAACAGACGATAATCAAGCTCCGATTTACGTTTATTCCCAAGAACAACACGCGGTTTCATCCTACTTTAATCCGCTGAATACAGAAAATGAATATTCGCTTGTTCCTTCAGTCCATTTTGTAACATCGTTTCAAATGTTGGAACAGATGGTATCCAACCATAAACCAGTGGCTATTATTTATAGCATATCAACACGGCAGGAACTTGAAAGTGATATAAGCGATATCTTAAAGTTTAAGAAACAGTCGATTATGACAGCGTTTGATTTCACAAGTCTAACTGCCAATCAAATGGAGACGATCATTCCAATGATTGAAAGTGTGCGAGACCTAATGATGACGGGTGAGGCTTTGACAGATCATGAATTGCCTTTTGGTGCAATATCAGCAGTACAACAGATATTCTCACCATGGGACACACTGACCCAATTTTCGCTTCATAGCAATACTTATGGGGGCAGTCGGATTGTGTTAACAAAGGTGATTAAGCATTTGACACGACTGCCGATGCTTTCCCAGCCTCCTGTTATGTCTGTGTTGGACACTATTAAACATTCAGATAAGCAGCGGAATACATATTATTCGCGTTATGTAAACGCGGGTTTAGTAGAAATGAATAAATTAACCAAGATCGATATTAATCCCGTCCATGCTAAAGGTGGGAAGATTCAAATCAAGCACAAAGGCAAAAGGATGGATGTATACGATTGCGTCCTTGGAG
>CAYUSG010000142.1:0-9223 GCA_964447355.1 uncultured Paenibacillaceae bacterium | reverse complement strand
TAAAATGATAAACAAGTTCTTGCTTTTCTTCCGCGGTTACCAATTCCAGCTGTTTTACAAGAATATCAGGCTGATTCGCAATTTGCTCGAGCAATTGAATCAAATGTCCTTGTATACGTTCGATACTTGATTGATCGAACCTGGAGCTATTGTAATTAAATTTGAATTGCAATTGTTCTCCGGGAACTACAATAAGATTGAAATCATAATTGGTTTGCTCTTTTATATTTACATTTTTGATCTGAAAATGGGTATTATTATTTCCGCTCGATTGTCCCATTTGCTGTGCAACAGGGAAGTTTTCAAAAACCATAATATGGTCAAACAGAGCCTGCTTTTGCGTACTCAGATTTTGAATTTCATATAATGGATAACTTTCGTAGTCTTGAGAAGCCAGCGCTTGGTCTTGAACTTTTCTTAATACATGTGCAAAGCTCTCTTCTTCGTCACACTGTACCCTTACTGGAATCGTATTAATAAATAAGCCGATCATCGTTTCAATTCCCGGGATATTGGCTGTTCTTCCAGACACGACACTGCCGAAAACAACATCTCTCGAAAGATTGTATTTTTGAAGGATGATTCCCCAAACTGACTGTAACAAAGTGTTCAAGGTCACCTGGTGATGCTGAGCATAATTCGTTATTTTTCGAGTCAAGTCCTCGTCAAGAGCCCAGCCCCATTCATGCTTCACATAATCGGTCTTCTTGCCGCGATTCATGAACTGAACAAGTGAGGTCTGCTGCTCATACCCCACTAAATATTCACTCCAATATCGGGTCGCTTCTGCTTTATCCTGCTGTTCCAACCATTCGATATATTGGCTGTAGTCACTTGTTCTTGCCAATTCCATCGAGTGAATATCCACATCAGACCCATAAATAGAGAATACTTCTTGATTAACTAAAGACAAACACCAGCCATCCATCAAAATGTGATGGAAACTCCATATAAAATGATACGTTTCATCTTCTGCACGATAAACAGACACACGGATTAACGGATCTTCAAACAAATCAAATCCTGCAGCGCTATCACTTTTCGAACATTGTGCAATATAGTTTTCGATATCATCTTGGTCCATGTGCCGCAAATCTTCAACATGCCAGCCCATCTCCCGTTCGCGAAACACAATTTGAATCGGTTCACGCCATCCGTTATATATATTCGTTCGCATCACGGCATGCCGTTTTACAAACACGTCCAAACTCTTTTTAAACCGTTCAATATCAAAGGTGCCTTGCAGTGTAAATGTTGTCTGTTCAAAATATGCTTCTGAATGAGGGGCTAATTGTTGATTCACCCACATACCATTTTGCATGGGACTTAAGCGGTATACGTTTTCAATCTCGCCAAGATGGCGGGTATCTTCTCGCAATACTTCCAGTTCATCAAGGCTCATTTCCCGCAATGTCAGATCGCTAGGTGTCACTTCTGTTTCTTTTTGGGATAAACAATGGCTAATTACTTCTTGAAGGCTGGCATGCAAAGCTTGTGCCAATCCCTCTATTGTTTCTGGTTTAAACGCTTTCCTATTGTATTGGATCGATAGACTTAATTCTCCGACAGCAACCATACCGTTGATTTCTATAGCATAAGTACGTTGCTGCTTTTGACTCATGGAATGTCCCGATGAGTAAGGAGAAACACCCAGTAAATTGTTCTGGAAGTCCTGATCAAATTGCCCTAAATAGTTAAAGCAAATTTCAGGCTTCACATCTGCCTTAAATTCATCACCGAAGTGTGAAAGATATCTTAAAATTCCGTACCCAATACCTCTATTAGGAATGGTGTGCAGTTGTTCTTTAACATGCTTAATACGCTGGGATAAAGCTTGCTCCTCATTGACTTCCAGCACAACAGGATACTGACTCGTAAACCAACCTATCGTACGAGAAATATCCAGGTCAGATACAATTGTTTCCCTTCCATGTCCTTCAAGATTGACCATGACACGTGAAATGCCCGCCCAACGATGAATAGCTGTCCCTAACGCTGTCATCAGCAAGTCACTCATTTCGGTATTATAAGCACGGTGAGCTTGCTTCAATAACTGTTCGGTTTCCTCTTGACTCCATCTCACAGTAATGGATTGACTGTCCTCATTCAGTCCAATACCTGCCGCATCGGTATCCTTTGGCAGTTCTTCTGCTTGTACTTTAAGCAGTTGTGACCAATACAGGCGTTCCTGCTCGAAGATTTGGCTTTGTGCATAGTCATAAAGCCGATCTGCCCAAAGTTGGAATGCATCGGTTTTTAATGGCAGCGTAATATCTTTACCGCTTGCCAGGTGTTCATAACCCGTTGCCAAATCCTCTAGCAATATGCGCCATGACACACCGTCGATAACCAGATGGTGAATAACGATTAGCAGATGGTCCCCATCTTGACATTGAAATAATCCTAATTTGATCAACGGTCCCGATTGAATATCCAGACTGCTTTGTAATATATTTGCCTTTGTTTCAATGAACTCAGCCACTTCTGTTTCATGCTTCAAATCGAATACGTCCAGAGTGTAAAAGGGACCTTCCTCAATGCCCCTGTTCCAAGCCGTATCAATCTGATGTTCACCAACGGGGAATACCATGCGAAGCGCATCATGGTGTTCTGTCAGTTTTAGCATGACTTGCTCCAGATATGATACTTGAAAGCCTTCTTCACGATACAGCATCACAGATTGATTGAAATGGTGCGCATCCTGGAATGATTGTTCCCTAAACCAACGTTGGATCGGCGTTAGCCTTACTTCACCCTTGATTTCGCTCTGATCCGCTATACGTTTGACTTCCTGCACACGCTGGCTTAACTCATAGATGGTTTGATATTTCAACAAATCTTTAATATCCAATTGATAACCCGATGAATATAATCTGGAGCTGATCTGGATCGCCTTGATCGAGTCGCCCCCGAGTTCAAAGAATCGATCATGAATGCCAATTTTTTCATTGCCTAATACCGATCCCCATGCTGTAGCTAAAACTTTCTCCACTTCAGTTTGCGGCGGCACATAAACCGTTGAGCTTAATGCGCTCATGTCCATCGCCAGTAACGCCTTACGATCAATTTTGCCGTTGGGGGTGAGCGGCATCTGTTCAAGCTCCATCAGATGTGAAGGAATCATGTAGCTCGGCATCACTTGAGCTAAATGATCTCTCCATTCGTTCACGGAACGCTTCATATCCGATACAAAATAAGCAAATAAAGCAAGTTTCCCTTGGTTGTCCTCTCTTGCAATCACGGCTGCTTCTTGAATACCGTTCATTTGCTTCAGCGTATGCTCCACCTCGCCAAGCTCAATTCGATAACCGCGAATTTTCACTTGATCGTCCATACGCCCAGCGTACTCGATTTGACCATCTGGCAACCATCTGGCAAGATCACCAGTACGGTACATCCGCTCTTCAGGCTGAAATGGATTAACTGCAAATTTCTCGCCCGTCAATTCAGGTCGGTTCAAATAACCTCTGGCAAGCCCTTCACCTGCAATGCACAATTCCCCAACAACCCCAATGGGCACAAGCTGATTATGAGCATCCACGATATAGATGCGGTGATTTTGTATCGGTTGTCCAATCGGAACGTACTGCAGTTCTTCTTTGTCTGGACATGTCCATAACGTGGTACAGATAGAGTCCTCTGTTGGACCATATGCATTAAAATACTGTACATGCGGACTCCACGTGTTCACTAATTCCACAGAAGAAGCTGACCCTGCTGTGATCAACTTTTTCATAGAAGGCATCTGTTCGGGCTCTAAATAGACGGCATACGTTGGGGGTAAGGTCATCACAGTAATGCTATGTTCATCCGCAAATTGTTCAAACTGCCTGTAATTTGAGATCGTAGACGGGGTAGGTATGTACAGCGTTGCTCCACAGAACAGTGCTTGGAACGTTTCCCATGTCGCTGCATCAAAGGAGAAGCTTGCAAATTGCAGGATGCGATCCTCACAATCAATACCCAGCGACTGCTGGAAGAATGGCTTTAAATTGCAAAGTCCATGATGCTCAACCAGCACCCCCTTGGGCTTGCCTGTTGTACCGGAAGTATAGATCACATATGCGAGGTTGTTTGGCTTGCTGATAGGTTCCAAATTTGAGCTGTCTTCGCTGTAGCTGGTCGCTTCATCCAACCCGATGACTGTACCGTCAAATGACACTACATCCTTAAGATGGGATTGCAGCAACAACACTTGCGCCCCTGAGTCTTCAAGCATGTAGCGAATACGCTCATCAGGATAGGTCGGATCAATCGGCACATATGCACCGCCTGCTTTCAACACCGCAAGCATCCCGATGACCATCTCCAGAGAACGTTCACAGAGAATGCCTACGAGTTGGTCTGTCTGCACGCCGGCGGCTCTCAATGTGCGTGCTAATGAATTAGCACGATCATTCAAATCCCCGTAACTCAAAGATTGATCTTTGTACACGACAGCCAAGTGCTTTGAGTCCTGTTCCACTTGTTCCTCAAATAACTGATGGATCGTTTTACTCCGAGGATAATCAGTGTTTGTTTGATTAAAATCTACGAGTAACTGACGCCGTTCTTGCTCAGTTAATATATCCGCATCAACAAGAGACCTGTCAGGTTCTGATAATACGATCGATAAAAGCGCATTCAATCTTGCTGCTAATTGGGCAATATCGTTTGGATCATAATGATTGGGGCTATATATTAAATCTAGATGAATCTGATTATTTTCCAAATCAAACTGAAATTGAAGACGTGACGCAACACTCTCGTTCGAATCATGTGCATGAATAGGCTTAAAACAAACCATAGTGCTGATAATAGGCAAACCGTTCGTTTCATATTCCAAATTCAAATGTTCTGCTATTTTTCCAAACGGAATATTCTGGTGCTTAATCGCATCGCGAAGCGTATTTCTGCAATCATTAAATACAGACTTAAAAGTGCTTTGATGACTGATCTGCTGACGAACTATCAATGTGTCATTGAATAGACGTTCATCCTTTTGCTGCTCACTTCTGTATGTAGGTGTTCCGATTACAATATTACTCTCATGGGTATATTTATACAACAAACATTCTACCCCTGCTAGAAGCACCGTAAATAGAGCCAACTCTGATCCTTTGACAAGTGATAGAATGTTACCGCTTACTTTTTCAGACAATCGAAAAGGATAGCTTTGATAACGTTCCTTCTCTGTTGCGTCTTTCACCTGTATTTTACTGCTATATGGGAGAGTTGTCACAGTTGTGTCAGAGTCAAATAGCCCTCTCCAAAATATCTCTTCTTTCTCAAATAATGATTTCATGTAACCTCTCCTTTAGGTGCCGATATATCAAAATTACATTCAAGGTGTGCTGTCCAAATGGCAGCACACCCTGAATGTGTTTTAAACCCTCATTCATCAAATCATATTACGCGGGGAACATCTAAAAAATATCATCAATTTCCAAGTCAAATTCATCCGTTGACGATTTTTTCGTCAATTCAATGTCCTTGAGTGTTAGCTCAGGATTGGCTTGAATTTGCTCTAAAATTCGCACAAAATCGTCAACCAATTGTTGGACGAATTGCTCAGCAAAGAGATGGTTTGAATACTCAATTGTACCGTACAGCTGATGATGTTCATCCTGATTGAGGATCAACGTTAGATCACACTTTGTCATCGTTTCGTCGTGAACATAGGGTTTAATGTGAAGCTGTTCAACTTGAGTACTTTCCCTCTCTTGGTTTTGCAGCACGAACATCACGTCAAATACAGGGTTGCGGCTATAATCTCGCTCTAACTCTAGTTGTTCAACCAACTGATCGAAAGGATAATCTTGATGCTCAAATGCTTGAAGTGTGTGGTCCTTTACTTCTGCTAAATAACGTTCAAACGTCTTGCCTTCGCTAGGGTAATTCCGAAGCGCAAGCGTATTGACAAACATCCCGATCAATGGCTCCAAGTCCGTATGATGTCGGCCCGCAATCGGTGTCCCTACAATAATATCATTTTGGCCACTGTATTTGAAGAGTAAAATGGTATAGGATGCTAACAAGACCATATAAAGGGTAACTCCAGATGTCAAGGCAAACTCGTTTAGCTTTGTACTTAAGTCAGCATCAATTTCGAAATGAATCGAGCGGCCCTCAAAACGTCTAACAGGCGGTCTTTCGTATCGTGTTGGCAGTTTTAGAACAGGAAGCTCACCAGCGAATACATCTAACCAATAATCCTCTTGTGTTTTCAATTGTTCTTTCATCACTTCCGACTGCTGCCAAACCGCATAATCCTTGTACTGAATTCTAAGCGGAGGCAGTACTTCATCCGTGTATAGTTTTGCAAATTCTCCGACTAAGATGTTCAAGGATACACCATCTGAGATGATGTGATTCATATCAAACATAAGTATATGGCGATCTGTCCTTGACGCATCATCTTTTATAGTGATCAGCCCTACGCGGAGCAGCGGTGGTTTATTTAATTCAAACACCCGTACAAACCCGCGAATAATGTCTGGAACTTCTTTCTCATCGGCCTCAAAGTACTCCACTTTAAAATCGAATATGTTATGAATGCGTTGTACAGGCTCGCCACGCTCTACTTCAAAGCTCGTTCGCAATGTTTCATGCCTTTGTATCAACACCTCGAATGTCTTCTCAAAGCGCTCCCTATCTATTGCACCCTCCAACCTAAAGAAACTCGGCATATTGTAGGTTAACTCTGCTCCTTCTGTTTGCTGCAGTAGGAACAGACGCTTTTGTGCCGATGACATCGGATAAACCGGCCGTTGTTCTGCTACTGGTATGGACACATAGGTTTGCCTTTCCATTTGTTCCATCTTACTTGCCATCAACTCGATCGTTGGATGCTGGAACACTTCCCGCAACGGTAAAGCAATATTCAGCGCTCTATGAATGCGGCTGATAAGCGTGGTGGCACGGAGCGAATGGCCGCCTAAATCAAAGAAGTTGTCTAATACACCAACCTTCTCTAAGCCAAGCACATCCTGCCATATTGCTGCAAGTACCGCTTCCAACTCTGTACGAGGCGCTAAATATGCTACGCCTGTCTGAATACTTCCCTCTGGTGCAGGCAGCGCCTTACGGTTTATTTTTCCGCTTGGCGTCAATGGCATCTGCTCGATTCGAGTAAAGTAAGTTGGCATCATGTACTCCGGCAAGCTTTGTGACAACGTGCTTCTTAGTTCGTGAATGGATAGCTCATGATCTGAAATATAGTAAGCACACAGAGCCTTCTCCCCATCGTGGCCTTCCCGAACAAGGACCACTGCTTCTTTGATCGCCTCAATCGCCAACAGATTCGCTTCCACTTCACCGAGTTCAATCCGGTAACCGCGGACCTTCACCTGATCGTCTATGCGTCCAAGGTATTCAATGTTCCCTTCAGGCAGCCATCTAGCGACGTCACCCGTCCGATACATCCGCTCATCCGGTTTAAATGGATGCGTTACAAATGTTTCAGCCGTCAATTCGGGACGATTCAAGTAGCCTCTAGCCAGCCCTGCACCTGCGATACAAAGCTCTCCAGGTACACCCATCGGCTGCAACTGTCCATTTGCATCTAATATCAATGCATGAACGTTGCTCAGCGGCTTTCCGATCAATACACGTTCTACCTTTCCGTCTTGCGGCTCTATGCTATACCTTGTCGCATAGATCGTTGTTTCCGTTGGACCATAAATATTTTCCAGTCGCGTCTGCTTCAGCGTTTGGCAGAATGTTTCCGCAAGCGCTGCTGGCAGTGCTTCGCCTGCTGCAAACACATATTTGAGCTGGTCCAGCTTTGCCCCCTCAATCTGTACAGCCTGCACGAAGGCATTCAGCATCGATGGTGCAAAGTTGAGGTGGGTAATGCCATGCTGTTTCACCGTACGAAGAATCGCTCCTGGGTCTTTCTCCTCTGCTGGCGGCAGGATCACCAATCGTCCCTCACCAATAAACCAGCCGAAAAGTTCTGTCACCGACACATCAAAGGTGAATGCCGTTTTTAACAGATACGCATCCTCTGCTCCTAACGGATACGCTTCTTCAAGGGCAAACAATGTATTCATCACGCTGCGATGTTCAATCTGCACGCCCTTCGGTTGACCTGTAGATCCTGACGTATAGATTACGTAAGCCAGGTTGTCTGGTTTGCTGGTTGGATGAACGGTGTCTAATACGCTAACTTCAATCAGTGAACTCTGGTCGATGTGTTGCTCTATCTGGATGTAATCCTCTATTTTGTCGAGATTTATGACCTCTAAAGCGAATTCAATGTTGTTCATCAGATGCTGCCGCGTAAGCAATAAGCTAGTTCCGCTGTCCTCAAGGATGTAACGAATTCGATCTTCAGGGTGGGCAGGATCTATCGGCAAGTAAGCGCCGCCCGCTTTCAATATACCCATGATGCCTATGATCATCTCCAATGAACGCTCTGACATGATGCCGACCAATTGATCAGGTCCTACCCCTTTACCTTGCAGTACTCTAGCCAACTGATTCGCCCGATGATCAAGTTCACGATAGGTAAGCTGCTGATCTTCGAACACAACAGCCACTTGTTCTGGCCTGCGTTCCACCTGCTCCTCAAACAACTGATGAATCGTTTTATCCCGCGGATAATCCACTTCCGTTGCATTGAGCTGCTCTAGGATCTGCGCTTTTTCTCCATCCGTCACCGCTTGCAGAAATGCTAGCGGTGCAGCAGGTTGAGCGGTAATTTCATCGATCAATTTCAAGAGATGTCCCGCCATGCGCTCGATCGTTGACCGATTGAATATCGCGGTGGCGTACTCCAATTCACATACGATGTACGGACCGCTCTCAACGGCTGTCAGCGTCATATCAAACTTGGATACGTTGTGTTTATGCTCATATGGTTTCAACTGCAAGCCTTCGACTTGCTGTCCCGCAGTCTGTGCACCTTGCACCATATTCTGCAGGATAAACATCACGTCAAACACCGGATTTCGGCTTAAATCACGCTCAAGCGGCAATTGATCCACCAAGGCTTCGAATGGATACTCTTGATGTGCGTACGCTGCCAAGGTGTGCGCTTTAATCTCCTGTAAATAATCCTGGAAGGATTTCTCACCGCTCGGATAGCTGCGTATGGCGAGCGTATTGACGAACATACCAATCAATGGAGCGATATCCGCATGAGTTCTGCCGGCAATCGGCGTCCCCACAATAATGTCTTCCTGACCGCTGTACTTATGAAGTAATGTAGTGTACACCGCTAGAAGTGTCATATACAAGG
>CAYUSG010000141.1:0-9261 GCA_964447355.1 uncultured Paenibacillaceae bacterium | reverse complement strand
GAATAAATATGTTTAGGTCGGCCTGAAATGTCACCTTCAATGCCCATTTCCTTCAATTTATCTTGGATATCCCCGATCACATCGTGAATAAATTGCTCACGCTCTGTCCGTTTCTTCTGCATCAAATTCACAATGCGATAATATTGCTGCGGATTCAAGTAGCGAAGCGCAATATCTTCCATCTCCCATTTGATTGCTGAAATCCCCAGACGATGGGCGATCGGGCAGAATATTTCCAACGTTTCATCAGCGATACGGCGCTGGCTTCCTTCGGATTGAAATTTTAACGTTCGCATGTTATGCAGTCTGTCCGCTAGTTTAATTAAAATGACCCGGATATCTTGAGCCATAGCGACAAACATTTTGCGATAGTTTTCATTTTGATGCTCTTCTTTAGATTTGAATCGAATTTTCTCGAGCTTAGTTAAGCCATCGACCAACATCGCACAAGTTTCGCCGAATTGCTCACGTACGGCATCTAAAGAAACCGTCGTATCCTCAACCACATCATGCAGCAGCGCTGCCGTAATTGAGGTCACATCCATTTGCATATCCACAATTATCTCCGCAACCGCCAGCGGATGCAAAATGTAAGGTTCCCCTGATTTACGCGTTTGGCCATAATGGGCTTGATCGGCAAATTCATATGCTTTTTTGATTTGCTCCAAATCCGTCGTCTTTAAATATTGGCTTGCCTTCTCAATTAACTGCTCTATGCCCATTGGAATTCCCTTTCTGCTGAAAATAAATCACTTCTCAGCTGTCTGTTGCGATAAGTATTATATAATTATGCCTTTGTTCAACCGTTGACGTCAACTACAGCTATAAAAAAATGTCGCAAAAAATTACAAAAAAATCGCAGCAGTCTAAAAAGAAAGCTTGTGACCTCTAATCGGATCACAAGCTTTTAGTTTAGTCATATTTCAAAAGAGAGAAAATTTCAGTCCCGTCGATCTTATGTCGTCCATTCAAATAAGCCAGCTCAATTAGAAAAGCTGCCCCCACAACTTCCCCGCCCAGCTGCTTCACCAAGTTAATAGATGTAGCGATAGTACCGCCGGTAGCCAGCAGATCATCTGCGATTAACACTTTTTGACCGGGTTGAATCGCATCCTTGTGCATCGCAAGTTTGTCTTTTCCATACTCCAAATCATAGCTCGCTTCAATAGCTTCAGCCGGCAATTTACCACTCTTGCGGATGGGAATAAAACCGACCCCAAGCTCGTAAGCAAGCGGAGCACCCACCACAAAACCTCTCGCCTCTGGCCCTGCTATCAAATCGATCTCCAAATGCGAAATGGTTTGTTTAAGCTGCTGTATCATCTCACGATAGGCTTCGCCATGCTTCAAGAGCGTGGTGATGTCTTTGAAACGAATCCCAGGCTGCGGGAAGTCAGGGATGACCCGAATATGTTCTTTCAAATTCATACAATTTCCTCCATTACATTGGTTTGAGGGGTAAGACGCGATGCCTCATTGTCCATGTTCCCTATATGCTCTAGCAACCAAGTCTCAAGCTCAGTATGCGTTGACAGTACGAACAAGTTTTCCAGCTCTTGCGCTGTCACCTGCTGCTGGAAGCGAGCTGAAGAAGTTAACTCTTTTTTTTGCGGTGCATCTTCAACGATATAGTTTTGATTTTCCTTACGTATAAAAGATAAGTCCTCGAACACTTCTACAATAAATCGTATCATCTCTGGAGACAAGCCTGATCGTTTGCTTAAATGAACCACTGTACGTGGATCTTCCATATTCCAAGCGGCTTGCTGTTGCAATGCGCCATAACATTTCTTAAATGCATCTCTAGGAGGAATGATACTATAACTTGAAGCTTCTCTCTGCTGTAACAACGTGTAAATTCGCTGGGTATTAACAGCAGGTTTCAAGGCTGCAATAAGCTGCTCTTTATGGATTGGCATTCCCCAAATGACCAGATCCTTCGTATGCTCTAAATCAATTGATCCTACCGCTTGTACGGCTTGTACTGAGCCGTCTGTATCGCTGATTAAATAGAGTGAGCATCGCGATAATTTAAAGACCTCGGAAGCTGTCCTCACATCTTCTTCCGTAAAACAAATCACGCTTGTCTCGGGATGATTGCGATAGTCAAGGACATCATCTGCCAGTTGATCTGCCGGTCTGCCGCGGTAATCAAATAATTGAATATGGTTGATGCAGATATCCTGTATCAACACCTGGGGTTTGCGGTGTCCATTCCATTCATTGACTTGAAGCTCGCCTAACACTTCTATTCGGGCTTGCGGCGATATGTGACGCACGAGCGAACCAAAACCAAATCCGATACATTCGACCGGTTTACCTGAACCATTCTCATGAATGATCTGCAGTTTTAAATGCTTCTCATCTTTGCCAAGCGCTCGAATATCCTGTAATTTTGCTTGTTTTATGATAAACCGAGGAGAGGCGTTTCCCATGCCGAAGGGTGCTAATGCCGCGAGCTGTTCAATCGTATTCAGTGTAATGTCCTGCACTTCGCATGTGAGATCGGCTTCAGTAACGGGGATATAATCTTCCTCGTTAAGCCATTGCTCCGCAAGCTCGTTTAATTTGGCTTCGAACGCGGGAATGTGCTCACGAGCAAGTGTCATCCCAGCTGCCGCCTGGTGACCACCATAATGATCTAACAAGTCAGCGCACTCGGTTAACGCTTTGTACATATCAAATCCAGTAATCGACCGGGCTGATCCCTTTGCCATCCCCGTATCCGGATCAATACTCAGAACCACTGTCGGACGATACATCTTATCCATTAGCTTCGAGGCAACAATCCCTACCACACCCACATTCCAGCCTTCTTCTGCAACCACTGTCACGCGCTTGGATGCTGTCCCCGGATTCTCATTTAAACGCTTTAAGGCCTGTTTAAGGATGTCATCAACAATCCGCTGCCGTTCTTTATTTAATTGATCCAACTGAAAAGCCAATGCTTCAGCCATCTGATCGTCGGCTGTCGTTAACAGCTCAACCGCATGCCGCGCATGATCCAGACGCCCGCTTGCATTGATTCTAGGAGCAAGACCAAAACCGATGCCTGTGGCATCGATTCCTCCCTTCTCAATACCTGCACATTCAATCAAAGCCCGCAACCCGGGCAGTTCTGTTAACTGCATCGCTTCAATACCCAGCTTCACGATAAGACGGTTCTCGCCTACCAACGGCATAAGATCAGCTACGGTCCCAATCGCTGCAAACTGCATCAGCTCAATAGGAGTCCTATTCATTAAAGCTTGAGCCAGTTTAAGTGCCACTCCAACACCAGCTAAAGATTTAAAGGGATATGTGCAGCCGGGTTTCTTAGGATTAATAATCGCTAATGCTTGCGGTAGTATCTCAGGCGGTTCGTGGTGATCCGTTACAATGACGTCAATCCCCAGCTCGTTAGCATAAGCTATCTGTTCTACTGCACTAATGCCAGTGTCAACGGTAATCATTAAGGAAACCCCGTCCTGATTAGCTTGTTCTACAGCGGGGAGATTCAAGCCATACCCCTCTAGCTGCCGATGAGGGATGTAATAATCAAAATCGGCTCCCAGTTCCCTAAGCAGGCCGATCATCAGCGATGTACTGCTCACCCCATCGGCGTCATAATCCCCATATATTCTAATTTTCTCTCTACTTTCAAGCGCTTTACGTATCCTTGGGACTGCTATGCTCATTCCGTCCAGCAAGTAGGGATCATGGAAGTGCTCTTGACTTACGGTTAGAAACGCTTCTGCGTCCTCAACAGATGTTATACCTCGAATCGTTAACAACTTGGCAATCAAAGGACTTATTTGAAGCTCTTGGATAAGATGTTCTGCTGCCTGTTCATTATTAGCTTGGACCATCCATCTTGTTTTGGATTCTAGCATCTTATCCCTCCTTATAAACCATTAATGCAATATATTAGGTGTTTCATTCTGATCGATTTCAATATCGCTTTTGTACGGGAATCCAGGATCGTACGGGTTGATATGAATGAACACATCCGAAACATGACTGAACTTATTCATCAGCTCATATTTCACTGTTTTCCCAATGGTGTGCCCTTCCAGCACGCTGATTCTCGGATTAACACTAATCTTAACATCTACGATCACATAATGACCATGTTCTCTCGCTCTAAGATCGTCTACCGTAATAACACCCTTCACAGACTGCACAGCCTTGTGAAGCTCCTCTGCATCCTCGTCGTGAAGAACATGATCCATCGTGTTATGTATGGATTCCACAATTAATTGATACCCCATCCGAATAACCATAAGTGCCACTAATATACCTACAGCCGGGTCCAAATAAACAAGCCAGCTAATTTCCAAATACCCTCCAAGATATGCACCGCCAACCCCGATAAGGGCCGCAATTGAAGAATAAACATCTGAACGGTGTTCCCATGCGTTCGCAATGAGTGCTTGGCTGTTTAACCTTTTACCTAACCTGTACTTATATTGAAACATCAGCTCTTTAATGACAATGGAAATTCCAACCGCCACCAAGGCAAACCATTTGGGCGCTTCCTCCACTCCGTTGTAAATCGATTTTGCCGCTGATAGGCCGATTTCTATTCCAACTAAGATGAGAAGTACAGATACAATAATCGCAGCGATAGATTCAGCCTTACCGTGACCGTAAGGATGGTCTGAGTCTGGCGGACGTTTGGCGGCTTTCAGCCCAACAAGTACCGCGAATGAACCCGCAACATCTGAAGCCGAATGCGCCGCATCTGCTATTAACGCCTTACTTCCGGCCATATAACCAACAATCCATTTAAATACAGCCAATATAATATTACCCACAATTCCGATCCATGCTGCAAACTCAGCTTGTTTAAATCGCTGCTGCTCAGCCATGTTGACACTCCTTCATATTGGATTAGAAAGCCGCGGATGAGTAATCTCTTCGCGCGGCATCTGTTTCCTTATGAGTTTTGTATAGTTACTGGTTTTCTATGCATTGTTTTGGCCTTCATGACAAGCCATAGCTGACTGGCAATGAAGAACGATGAATACGCCCCGCTGATCAAACCGACCAGCATAGCTAACGAGAACAATCGAATCGATTCGCTTCCGAATATGAATAAACATACAGCAGCGAATATGACAGTTAGAACCGTATTAACTGATCGGCTCATCGTTTGCCAGATGCTGCGGTTGACTAACTCTGCAAGGTCATCAAAGGTTTTGATCTTAGCAAATTTCAAATTCTCACGGATGCGGTCAAACGTAACGATTGTATCATTAATGGAATAACCGATGATTGTCAGTACAGCCGCGACAAAAGGCAAATTCACTTCGAGGCGGAAGATAGAGAAGAAACCAATGACAATAAA
The DNA here is from genome assembly GCA_964447355.1 of uncultured Paenibacillaceae bacterium. GTDB lineage: Bacteria > Bacillota > Bacilli > Paenibacillales > CAYUSG01 > CAYUSG01. Next base: position 3,932 of record CAYUSG010000141.1, on the reverse strand, counting down.
AGCATCATACAGCAATGCAATAATCGCTGCCAAGGCAAATCTCCATTCAAAACGAATCATCACGTATAGAATAATAAAGAGGCTGGCTACCAATACCGCTAAGATGGCTTTTTGGCCAAGCTCTTTGGCCATCGTGACATCAACGGTGTTCTCTTCTGCAGATACTTCAGTATACTTTGTATTGAAGCTATTTAAGACCGATGTCCTTTCATTTTCTGAGAGGACTTTGTCAAAGCGGGCACTTACTCGATTCTGAGAGTCTCCGCCTATCGTTAAGACCGAAGGTTCTATGCCTGCTGCGTCTATGATTATTTCCCTTGCGGTATCTGATGTAATACTTTTATCAATTGTAATATCCAGCGTTGTCCCTGCTTTAAAATCAACACCATAGTTTAATCCTGCAGTAAAAAGCATGATAAGCCCGGCAACGACTAGAAGGAGCGATACAATGAAGAACTGGTTGCGATGTTTTACAAAGTCGAACTTATAGTTCACGGATGTCAGCCTCCTTCACGCCAAAATAACCCGGCTTCTTCAACCATTGACCGCGTATCAATAAATACAGCAGTAATCGAGCGAAGAACACATTGGTTATAACACTGATAATAATACTTAATATCAAGGTTAAGGCAAAGCCTTCAATCGCTCCTGTTCCTAAGAAATAAAGCACGGCACCCGCGATGATTGTTGTAATGTTAGCATCTACAATGGTTCTAAACGAATTGCGTGAACCTGCTTTTAGAGCAGAGAGCATACTTTTACCGCTGCGAATCTCTTCTCTAATCCGCTCGAACGTAATAATATTAGCATCTACAGCCATACCGACCCCTAGGACAAACGCTGCGATCCCAGGCAGTGTTAAGGTGGCATTCATCCAATAATGCACAAGCAGCAGCATCCAGATATAGGTGATCAACGTAAAGGCGGAAATGATTCCCGGCAAGCGATAATACACCATCATGAATAAGAAAATGAGAATGGATCCAATGACACCGGCTTTGACCGTTTGGTCTAGTGATAACTTACCTAAGGTAGCCCCCACGCTTTGGGTATATTTCTCTTCCAGCTTAACCGGCAATGCTCCTAGATTAATAATGCCAGCAATTTCTTGAGCTTTCTCGTAGCTTTCCATCCCCGTAATGACAGCTTGTCCATTGGTTATCACCGCCGTTACAGTTGGAGCGGAAATGACTTCTTCATCCAGGTAAATCGCCAAAGGTTGACCGAGCAAACGAGATGTGACATCTCTGAACTTATTTGCGTCTTTGACTTCAATGGCAATGATCGGCATATTACTAGAAGGATCGTAGGTTGCCTCAGCTCCACCTTCTACAAAGTCACTTCCGAGCATTTCTTTCGTCCCATCAGGTCCTCTGAAGGTTAACTCCGCCGGTTTCTTAAGAATGCTTCGGACTTCTTCCTGGTTCTCAACTCCAGCAAGCTTAACACGAATACGGTCAGAGCCCTCAGGTGTAACCTCTGGTTCAGCAACTCCGCTTCGATTCGCACGCTGCGCTAAACTTCTCGCGGCTTCTCTTAGAATATCCGGGTTCATTTCTTGGCCCTCTTCTATAGGCGTAGCAACGTACAGTATCTCAAAACCGCCTTTTAAGTCCAATCCTAACCTCAGATTTTGCAGAATAGTAGGGGCAGACCAGATCATCGTTGCTGCAGTGATTGCTATGACTAGAAAAAATGCCACGATCCGTTGAACGTTCATATTCCCTTTCGTCTCCCTTCAAAACTCAATATTCCTATTATACCCACCGTAAAAAAGCAAAGTCAATTGAACTCACAAGCGAAAAAAAACAGCCTGATTCGATTAGGCTGCTTAACCCTGCTTATATATACTCATCGTCATCCAGTTCATAAACTTCGTCACCTTTAATGAAAGGATGTCATTTACGATTTGATGGAGCCTTGGCATCCCCTTGTGATAACCATTACTCACGCAGTCCCATATATCTTGACCCGTGACCTGCTCATAGCCCAGTAAATGAAATTCTTCAGCTTTGCTGATACATAATCGTTCGATCCACTGATTGAGCTCCTCTGTGGTCATTTCATGATGCGATGCAGTCTCTTCGGGATGTTGTGCATCTAAGTGTTCAGACATTGTACACCCTCCTTCAACTTATGTTTGAGAACTTAATACTTTCGATATAAGTAAAGCATATTCCTGCAATTGTGTTTTCGGCGGGTGAAAATGTTTTTTCTGGCATGTGCTTGGACTATCTCCGCATAAGTATGTAGTACAAGTTTTTCACGATCACTTAGCGAAGTTAAAGAAGGATGTGCGGCATGTCACCAAAACAATCATTTATTAAAGGGACCATGATCTTACTTGCAGCTGGAATTATTAATCGTCTGCTTGGCTTTGTGCCTCGCATCGCTCTGCCACGAGTGATTGGTGCGGAAGGGGTTGGCCTGTATCAAATGGGGTATCCCTTACTTATTGTCATCCTAACTTTCATTACGGGCGGAATTCCATTAGCGGTAGCTAAGCTGGTCGCTGAGGCCGAATCTCAAGGTAATGAAGCTCGTATTCGCAATATCCTGCATACAGCTATGTCGCTTTCAGTCCTATTAGGCGTTTGCTTTACACTGCTTTGTGTAACAGCATCGTCATGGATCACCAGTCTTCTGTTCACAGACCCCAGGGTTTATTATACCTTTGTAAGTATGAGCCCGATTATAACCGTGGTTGCTGTTTCTGCTGTATTCCGGGGATACTTTCAAGGACGTCATAATATGATACCAACGGCGTTGTCCCAAGTTACCGAAACGCTGGGACGCATCGCAGCCATGCTGATTCTGGCTTACATCTTATTACCCTATGGAGTAGAATATGCTGCTGCAGGCGCAATGGGGGGTGTCCTCATCGGCGAAATATGCGGCATGTCCATTTTGTTGTATCAACATTATAAAGAGAAATCTGATCTTCTAAAAATAAAGCCTTTATCCCTTCCATCCAACCCGGCGCGTCAACCATACAAAAGTCTAAAGCCCTTAATGTCCATTGCATTCCCCGTAACATCCAGCAAGCTAGTTGGATCGGGTTCCTATTTTCTTGAGTCCATCATGATTGTACAGAGCTTAGCGATATCGGGCGTTGCTACTGGCGTTGCCACAGCGCAATATGGTGCGTTAACTGGTATGATTGTACCTATTCTGCTGCTGCCTGGCGCGCTGACCTATTCATTATCTACATCACTCGTGCCCGCATTGTCGGATGCAGCTGCCCGAAACGACATGCGAACGATACACAAACGGTTGCACCAATCGCTGCGACTTGCGCTCGTAACGGGTGCCCCTTTCGTTGTGATTATGTTCATGATGTCTGAGCCGCTCTGCAGATTATTGTACAATAACAGTGATATCAGTTATATGCTGAAATTAATGGCGCCGGTAGGATTACTTTTGTATTTTCAAGGACCTTTACAAGCCACTTTGCAGGCATTAGATAAACCTGGCACCGCTCTCTTGAACACGTTTATAGGGGCAGCTCTAAAACTAATTCTAATCTATCTGTTGGCAGCAAAAATGAAATGGGGCATTATCGGGGCTGTCATCGCTATCAATGTTAATATAACCGTCGTCACACTGCTTCACTGGAGAAGTGTGGTGGAACTCATTCGATTTCGAAATCCATGGCTCGATTTTATAAAGGTTGGAGCAAGTATGTTATGTTTAGCCGCGCTATGCAAATGGTTGCTTGAATTATCCTTGCCGGTTCATTATGCCGTTCATTTTCTAATCATTTGTATCTGCTGCATGGTTGTTTATCTGTTTATGATGTTAAGCTTGAAATTAATTGATCGGCATGATTTGGTCCGCATCCCTTGGTTTGGACCTCGGCTTCAGAAATGGATATGAAAATCGGGTAGGAGGCTACCCATTAATTGGATAGCCGACCTCCCACACCACCGTGC
>CAYUSG010000140.1:0-9283 GCA_964447355.1 uncultured Paenibacillaceae bacterium | reverse complement strand
AACTGGCAAAGCTCGAAAAGCTTGCACCGGATGCAGAGATTAAAGTAGGATGCAAATCGTATTGAGGTCCGTGCTCTAGATTTGCGTTTATTTATATTAATGGTCGTTATTTAACAGCGCCGACCGAGGACGAAGTGATTGAGAAAGCTTCAAAATATATTAAAAAACCAAGACGTTAGGATGTCGGCATGCGGTCCCGGCGTTTTCCTATGTATAACCCTTCAGAATGGTCTGAGGGGTTATTTTTTATAGGTCATAAATAATAGAATCTACATATTTTAAATTATGGAAGCTATCGGAAAATAAGGGTGCGATTACAATCGAACATAGGTCAATTGTATGGAAAATGTATTGTTTCTCTATTCTTGACGAACTATTAAGAGTGTGATCTTGGTTACAAAAACCTATCAGATGTGTGCGGAAAATTAATCATCTCGACCGATACCTTTCCATGATTCATCGGGATAAGATGAAGCTAATCCAATTGATTCTGCGAGCAGCTTCGCTGAATCTCGACAATGGCAAAGCTGGCGAAAGTCAGTGGCGCAAAGCTAGAGGGGCTAAGGTATAGCAGCATGCTATGCTAGGCCAGCCAGTTACCGAAAGATATCAGGGGGTTGTTTTGTGATATATGATCACCCTGCTTTCGGTAAAGCAGGGTGATTTTTTAGTATGGAGGTGAATGATGATGGCAGTGCTGAACCCATATACGGGAGCGATTCTAGCAACTGAAGTCAAGACAGCGAACACTTTTTTCACACGACTAAAGGGACTAATGTTTACGAATGAGCTTCCCGTTGGGACTGCATTGCACATTACACCCTGCGGATCGATACACACCTTTTTCATGCAGTATTCTATCGATGTAATCTATTTGGATACTCAGCGAAGAATTGTTGGATTGCAGTCTAATCTAGCACCTGGAAAGCTAGGTGCGGTAATTACATCGGCGGCTTCGGTATTGGAACTGCCAGCGGGCACGTTAGAACGTACCCAAACGCAAGTCGGACAACAGATCGAATTTCACAAACAACCATGAAGGGGAAGATGACATGCTTAACACATTAAAACGATTCATTCACGATGAGCAGGGGCAAGGGATGACGGAGTATGGATTAGTTCTTGGGCTTATTGCAGTTGCTGTAGTAGGTTTATTGGCACTGTTTAGAAATGAAGTTGTAGAGATTTTTGATAACGCTTTAACGAATTTAAGAAGCCGTGAAACGCAGCCAGAGCCGGTCGTTACGAACACAAACTAATCTTGAACGTATACAACGGTCATGCATATATTTTAAGAAGAGGGTCGTACGGCAAAGTCGTAAGACCCTCTTTTTAAACGGGAGGTCTTGAATGTGGGATTGGATCTCATTCTCATCTTGCTGCTGCTCATTTGCTCGATAACGGATATTTTATGGCGCAAGATTTATAACCTTGTTCTGTTCCCCGCAGTGATTCTAGCATTTGTGCTTCATTTCCTCGAAGGGGGAATGATCCAGTTAGGGTATAGTTTGCTGGGATGTGCTGCAGGTTTTTCAATTCTAATCATTCCCTACATGTTAGGTGGTATGGGGGCTGGTGATGTGAAGCTGCTGGCTGTGATTGGAAGCTTGAAGGGAACGGTCTTTATCGCAGTAACAGCCGACTATATGGCTTTAATTGGTGCTTTAATTGCATTGGTGATCTTACTGCTACGAGGTGGGTTAGGGGTGAAGATTAAGCGGGCTGCTATGTTAGTAGGCGGCTTAAGAATGGGTTTCCTCCTTCTTGTGGGATTGGATCGGCAAAGTGTATCCACGGGATATCCGTACGGGGTAGCGATAACGACGGGGGCTTTAGCAAGCCTATTGTTAAAGGGGTTGTTGTAAGGTGGTTAAGGATCAGAAGGGACAAGCTATTACAGAGTTTGCAATCGTGGTTCCTTTACTGTTGGTGCTTCTATTTGGATTAATTGATTTTGGCCGTTTAGGCTTTGCCTATATGCAGCTCCATATGGTCGCGCAAGAGTCCGTTAGATTAGGAGGGCTGGGTAGTTCTGATGCTGAAGTGACTCAATTCGCTAAACAGCGGTATATGGGGGACTCAGATGAACTATTAGTCATGATCACACCAAATGAAGCTGCAAGAGATTCGGGAGATTATGTAACCATTGAGCTTGAGGCTCCATTCCAAGCGATTACACCCATCTATTCACAATTGGTTCCATCAACGTTCCAAATTGAGACAGAATCTACGATTCGAGTGGAATAGGGGTGAATCGATGAGGGATAGAGGGATGAGAATGTGGAAGGACCAATCGGGCAGTACTTTGCCGCTTGTCGGACTTATGATGGTAGGGCTGCTCGCTGTTACAGGGATAGTTATTGATATGGGTTCATTATATGCAGCCAAAGCGCATTTGCAAAAGACTGCGAACGCTGCTGTACTTTCAGCGGCTCAAGAGCTGACGAACGATGAAGCCTCGGTAAGGCAAGTTGCTGAAGATATACTGCTTCGACATGGTGAGACTAATGAAATCAGCCAACTAGCTATCGAGATGGAGAGGGCTGTATCCATAGATTTGAAGAAGCGAGTTGATTTATATTTTGCACAGCTTATTGGATGGGATAGTTACCCAGTTGAAGTTACTGCTAAAGCGGAGCTAGGAAGCATGGGGAGAGCTGTGGGTGCTGCGCCTTTAGGTGTGGATGAGGCGATTCCGTTGGAATTTAATAGGGAATACAAGCTGAAAGTGGATCAAACCGAAGTGTCTTATGGAAATTTTGGGATATTAGCGCTGGGCGGGACTGGAGCTGCCACGTACGAGGATAATTTATTACATGGGTATCAAGAGGAAGTTAGGGTGGGGGATGTTATAGATACCCAGACGGGCAATATTGCTGGTAAGACAAGAAGGTCAATCGAGCAAAGGCTGCAGAGTTGTCCTTATGAACCAGGTGATTATGACCATAGAGACTGCTCCAGGGTGCTGCTTATACCCCTTTACAAACCTCATTATATCTCAACCAATCAGTTGAAATCTGTTGAAATCACAGGCTTTGCCTATTTCTATATTACTGAGCCTATGAGACCTAGAGATACATCGATTACTGGAAAATTTATTAAACGCGCAGGCACCGGCTTTGCTGATCCGAATGCAGCATCCAAGGGAGCCTACAGTATACGTCTGACGAAGTAGGTGAAGCAAATGAAAGCAAAATTAATTTTAATATTGGCTGTTGTCATGGGCTTGTTCACGACATTTTTATTCTATCAATATATGCAAAAATTGGACACAAGTAACATCGCAGCTCCATCTGAACTCGTTCAGATCGTCGTTACAAGTAAAGATATCGCAGAGAACGAACGAATTACAGCTGAAATGCTAACGACCGCTCCCTATCCAAAACAAGCGGTCACGACCGAATATACTACAGATGTGAGTGAAGTAGCAGGAAAAGTAGCTGAAGCGAACATGGCTATGGGCGAGCCGGTTCTCAGCCATCGATTAGTGGATGAGCAGAAGGAAAGCTTAATCGTAGCCCGCAAAGTTAAAGAAGGGTTTCGAGCGGTATCAGTCGGTGTGAATTTCGTTCAAACCGTATCTAATCTCATTGAACCGGAAGATATCGTTGATGTAGTTGTGACAAAACCGAATCCACAGACGGGTGAACTGGATAGTAAGCTCTTGCTGGAAGGTATAAGGGTGATTGCTGTAGGACGAAGGATGATCGAGTTAACCTCGCAGGAGGCCTATGCAGAATATAGCGCAGTGACGTTAGAGGTAAGACCCCAAGATGCGCTTAAAGTGGTGAATGCGGATGAGCAGGGAAACATTCAGCTAGTACTGCATAGCCGCGTGAAGGAAGTGGAAAGTGAGGAGGGTAACAACGATGGGTGATACAACAAATGCAGAGATGATGAAGCGCAGCCAATCCAGAGGAGAAATGATTGCAGTTTGCAGTGCCAAGGGAGGAATTGGCCGCACGGTTATGACGGTTAATTTGGCCGTAGCTTTATCCAAGAACAATATTCAGATCAGCGTATTAGACGGTGATTTCCAATTCGGCGATGTATGTTTAGCGATGGACCTGCATCCTACCTTTACGATGAAGGATGTGGTGGATTCTATCGAGACACTCGATGCATACAGCTTATCGAGCTATATGATGCATCATTCCAGCGGAGTAAAGGTGCTGGCAGCGCCCGATCGCCCGGAATATGCAGACTTAATTACATCTGAGGTATTGGATAAGATCACAGGGCTGTTACTCGCCCAATATGACTATCTCCTTGTAGATACGGAGGTGGGTCTTCGAGAGAAAAGCTTGCAAATCATCGAACGGGCGGATCAAATTTTTATACTAACCACCTTGGAAATGGCGACCATCAAGAATACAAAGTTGATGCTTGAAACTCTGGAGATCCTTGGATTGAAGGAGAAGATACAGGTGGTGGTGAACCGCTCTACGATGGAAAGCGTGATTCAGGCTTCAGAAGTACCGGATTTGCTAGGTATTGAATCTGTGATCTATATTCCCAATCAATTTCAAATCGTTTCACAATCAATGAATATAGGCATACCTTTCGTTGTCAATCAAGGGAAGACAGATGTGTCTAAGTCTGTCTTTAAGCTGGCAGAACAGCTCATTTCACGCAGAGAAATTACCCTGTTCAAGCCCAAGCCAGCCTCCATGTTTCAAAGTTTCTTTCAAAAAACCAAAACCATCTAATGGAAGGAGCGAACCCTCATGAGTTTACTCAATCGGATTCAATCCAAGGCGGGTCAGCAGGCTGCAGCTAACGGGCCTTCGGACACTAGTGAGACTGAATCTGGTCCGAAATCAGCGAAGCGAGATATTGTCGCTTCGTTTCGGGAGCTTAAGCATCAGGATCCAATAAAACCCAAGTTGAAGGAACCGCGTATAAGTAAGCATCAAGAGCTTAAAAACCGATTGTATAAGCTCATCTTCTCGGAGATGAAGGAACAGGATATCGAGACCATTATTCCTAAGCTGGACGCGATGGCTATAGAGATCATCAAGGAGGATGAATCCTTCAGGGGCTCGATTGACCGAAAGAAGGTTGTCGATGAACTGATCAACGATCTTACGGGGTTTGGCCCCATTAATCCACTGCTACTAGATGATGATGTTTCGGAGGTAATGGTGAACGGTCCGAACCAAGTGTATGTGGAACGCGGGGGGAAGCTGGAACTCACTACGGTTCAGTTTCGTGATGACGATCATGTCATGAATGTCATTGAGAAAATTGTTGCCCCTATAGGCAGGCGCATCGACGAAAGCAGCCCTATGGTGGATGCTAGATTACCCGATGGATCTCGTGTGAATGTCATTATTCCTCCACTTGCATTAAACGGTCCTACCATTACAATACGTAAGTTCTCCAAGGATCCCTATACGATTGAGCATCTGATTCAGTTTGGAACAGTGACTAGAGAGATGGCGGTCTTCTTAGAGGCTTGTGTCAAAGCCAAGCTGAACATGTTTGTCAGCGGAGGGACGGGTTCAGGGAAAACGACCACGCTTAATGTATTGTCTTCATTTATTCCAAGCGACGAGCGGATCGTTACAATAGAAGATGCGGCCGAGCTTCAGCTATGGCAGGAGCACGTGATATCCCTCGAATCACGTCCGACTAATATTGAGGGTAAAGGTGGTATAAGCATTAGAGATCTAGTGCGAAATTCATTGCGTATGCGTCCTGAACGTATTGTCATCGGAGAGGTTCGCGGCGGTGAAGCGCTGGACATGCTTCAGGCGATGAATACAGGTCATGACGGATCGTTGGCGACGGGTCACTCTAACAGTCCAAGAGACATGATTGCGCGGCTGGAAACGATGGTGCTGATGGCAGGTATTGATCTTCCAGTCAGAGCGATACGCGAACAAATTGCTGGTGCGGTGGATGTTATCATTCAGCAATCAAGGCTGAAGGATGGATCTCGTAAGGTTACACATATCACGGAAGTTCAAGGCATGGAGGGTGATATTATCGTCCTTCAGGATATTTTTGAATATCACCAGCGGGGTGTAGACGAGCAGGGTAAGGTGTTGGGTGAATTAGTGCCTACTGGAGTTAGACCGAAATTTTATGAGCGGTTGGAAACCTCAGGAATTCATATTCCGCCTAGTGTATTTATACAGCAAGGTCTTGTGTAAGGGGGGGCGTTTATGGAGTGGCTGATCCTTGGCTTCACTGGATTAACGTCATTTTTATTCTTTATCTTTGTATTCCATAATCTGTTCTTCTCGAACAGACGGCTGGATCGGCGAATGAAGCATTTTCTCGCCATGAGCGAGAAGAAGCCGCTGGACCGTAAGCTGTTGAATCAGCTGCTGCACATTCGATTACAGCGTGTACGTGTGAAGGACAAGCTGCTGAGCAAGAAGCGAAATGATCGATTGCAATATAAACTGGCTAGAGCGGGATTATCTATGAAACCGGAAGAATTTATTGTATTTCATGGGTTGCTGATTGCTTTTTCCGCCTTGTTGCTTTTTCTTGTTTTAGATCATGGTGCCTTCTTTATCGTTGGCGGTATTGTGGGATATATATGGCCTACATGGTGGCTGGATAAGAAACAGAAGGATCGTTTAACCCGATTTAATGAAGGGTTGCCTGATATGATTACGACTATTATTGGATCACTGCGAGCTGGATTTAGCTTCGCTCAAGCTTTAAAAGCAGTGGTAGAAGAGTCGGAGAATCCGATCAAAGAGGAAATCGAAATTGTACTCAAGGAAATGCAGTATGGCATCAACATTGAGGATGCGCTGCAGCAATTAAAACAGCGAATGCCTAGTGAGGATTTGGAGCTGGTCATTCAATCGGTCATCATTCAAAAGCAGGTTGGCGGTAATTTAGCCACCGTGCTGGATACCATTGTCCAGACCATTAGAGACCGCAATAAAATCCAAAGGCAGGTCGTGACTTTAACAGCACAAGGACGACTCTCGGGTATTGTCATCGGGCTGCTTCCCGTTGTGCTGGGGGTTGTGATCTATCTGATGCAGCCAGATTATATGGGTACTTTCTTTAGTCATCCTATGGGTATGGGCATGGTAGGCATCGGCGCCATATCGGGCACTATTGGGTTTGTAATGATTCGGAAGATCACGAAGATTGAGGTGTAGTCATGCTGCTTTTATACTATTGTTTCTTCTGTACGATTACACTGCTTGTTTATGGTCTTATCCTCATGCGTTCGGGGCGCAGTCGCAAGATGAAGCATCGCATTGCTGCTTATGTAGACGGGACCCAGTCTGTTGTAGATCTGGAAACCGATGATGATTCATCTGCGGCACCTCCATCGTTTTTCAAACGAATGCTGGGTGCTGCGCTTCATCAGGTGAAGGGGCGGTTTAAGAGGAAGCTGCAGTACAAAATGCCGGGGGCTAAAGCAGAAAGACTAGAGATGATTTTACTCAGAGCAGGCAGACCGCTTAACATGTCTGTTGTGGATTTAAGACTTCTGCAAATGGCCTTGATGATAGTGTTACCGATCATTGCTTGGCTCTATGGCAAGATGCTTCGTGCGGATGTGGGTGCCTGCTTATTGCTTGCATTGATCGGTCTGCTTACGGCGGTCTTCTTGCCTAAGCTGTATTTCAGAATGAAGACCAAACAGCGTTATGCGTCGGCCTTAAAGGAGCTTCCAGATGTGTTGGACCTTTTGACCGTAAGTCTTGAAGCGGGATTAGGATTTGATGCTGCGCTAAGTAAATTAGTGTCCAAGAAAGATGGTATCCTAGCGTCTGAATTTCAGCGCTGCTTAGAAGAAATCCGATTAGGAAGAACACGCAGGGAAGCGCTGGTGGGTGTGAGAGACAGGTTGGACATGGATGAAATAAAAGCGCTTATCAGCAGCATTCTGCAAGCTGAGAAGCTGGGAATCGGGATGGTACAGGTATTAAGAGTACAATCTCAGGAAGCAAGGGAACAACGTAAGCAAAGAGCGGAGGAAGCGGCGATGAAAGCACCGATTAAGATGCTGTTTCCGCTAGTACTGTTTATTTTCCCTTGTTTATTTATCATCTTAATCGGTCCTGTGATCATTCAATTTGTAGATTCATTTGGTCAATGACCGCAGGAACTTTGTCTAGGACAGACAACTAGATGGGCCTTAGCACATACAGTGTGGTAGTTTGACATGAAGGAGGCCAATCAGGGTGAAATTAGGAAAATCAGGGCATCAACAAGAGGCCGTTGGATTCGAACATCGATTCTGGCTGCAAATACTCGGTGACCATGCTAGATTTATTCGTGATTCCCTAGCACCGAACGAAATGGATGATATTGAGAAAGCTAAGCATTTCGTGGCATTATTCGATAAGTGGCTGGAAGTCGCCAGGCAATCAACAGCTGCAGAGTCCGCATCGGATGAATTCAATCAGCACGTTCTTCGTGATGTTCTTGCGTTGAGAGACTTCAAATTATCGCTGATCGAACGACACCTCATAGGAATGATCAACATAGGGTTGCCCCCTAGCTTTATCAATCATATGGTGAATGAACTGGAGGAGTATGCACGCATCCTTCAATCACTTATAAAAGGCGAAGGAGTGCCGGCGTATCATCCGGTGCATCATCATCTTCTATGGCTTCAGGATGGCTTCGGTCATGCCGCATCGATTGCGGCGCATTTAGATTTTGCCGAGCAGCCGCTGATTAAGCAGAGTAAAGCTTTTGAGGAAGACTTCAAGGCTTTTTATTTGAAAGCGGTGGAGCTCGCTGGATACTTAAGGACAAAGATTGAACAATTTCCAGCGTTATCTCGCTTCAATCGTCAGGCTGAGCTTGAGATGAAGCTATTCCAGCAGTTCTTGAATGAACTGGAGGAGTTGCGATTGGATAAGGAAGCTTTGGGCACGATAACACCTCTGATGGCAGATCATATGTTTCGAGAGGAATGCTATTACTTGACGAAGCTGGCTCAAACAACGGATGATGTAGAGCGTCCGAAGTGTGATCCAGCTAAACCTAGAGTAATGGATTAAAAATGGGTAGTCATCATCTATGCGTCTAAAGCTATAAATCGCCAAAGCAATGATTTTCCTTTGGAAATACCGATCCGCTCTGTCTGTTGGATCGATTGGTGTGTATGACTTGGTACAATGCGAATTGCAAGGTCCCCTGTGCACAGATCATAGCGATTAAAAGTAAGATCGATCTGCAGCGCTTGAGTCAGTTTGCCGGGTCCGTTGATGAGTTCACGATCAGGGACGTTAGGTCGGTAACGGCGAATCGAATCGATTCCCTGGATTACACGTGCACCCCTTATTAG
>CAYUSG010000139.1:0-9473 GCA_964447355.1 uncultured Paenibacillaceae bacterium | reverse complement strand
GAAGGTCGGCTACTCAATTAATGGGTAGCCTCCTATCCGATTGTGACTAAAATGAAGATGAAACATCATAAGAGGGGTTTTGATTGGAGACAGTTAGATCAGTGACAAACGCATGTTCGTTGTGATACGATGAAGGAATATAGTTAATATAGAAGGTCGTGAATCAATTGGACTTATTCTCATATCAGGAAGAGCGCACGCCCCAGCATCGTTTATTGGCAGACCGTATGCGTCCGCAAACCTTAGATGAATATATCGGCCAAGAGCACATCGTTGGACCGGGGAAGCTGCTCAGAAGAGCGATAGAGATGGATCAAATCACATCCATTCTGTTGTATGGACCGCCGGGGTGCGGGAAGACTACTTTAGCCCACATAATTTCAAAGCAAACAAAGGCAGAGTTTATGAAGCTTAATGCCGTGGATGCTTCAGTGAAAGATGTCCGTGACATTATCGAGCAGGCTAAAATGGTTAAACATATGTATGATAAGAAAACAATTCTCTTCTTAGATGAAGTGCATCGTTTTAATACGTCCAGGCAAGATGCACTGCTACCAGCTGTTGAGCAAGGCATTATTATTCTCATAGGTGCAACAACTGAGAATCCTTTCCATCATGTGAACGGTGCCTTATTATCACGATCTACCTTGTTCGAGCTTAAACCGCTGACCTATGAACATACATTAGCGGCCATGCAACGTGCACTATTAGATGAAGGCAAGGGTTTGGGAAGACTGCAAATTCATGTTGACGAAGCAGCATTGCTGCATCTAGCACGTACAGCTAACGGTGATATTCGAAGAGGGTTGAATGCTTTAGAATTAGCAGCATTAACCACACCTCCAGATGCGAATGGCTGCATTCATGTGACCTTAGACGTTGCCGAAGAATCGATTCGCAGGCGCGTAGTTAGAGCAGATGAATCCACTCAATACAACGTTTTGTCTGCTTTTCACAAAAGTGTGCGCGGATCCAGTGACGCTGCGATGTTCTGGTTTTTATACGCTGTAGAAAAGTTAGGTATGGACCCTATGACCTTCTTGAGGCGTTTAATCGTAGCCTGCAGCGAAGATATTGGACTGGCTAATCCACAGGCGATGGTTCAAGCGGTGACGGCTATGGACGCTTATCATAAGATTGGCTGGCCCGAGGCCAAATATAATATTTGTCAGGCGATATTATTCGCTGTCGAGAGTCCTAAATCTAACGCTGTTGCTTTAGCGATAGGACGTGCAATGGAAGCGATGGGCAGCGTGAGAGAACCCGAAGTACCGCACCATTTAAGGGATGCCCACTACAAAGGTGCTGAGCAGCTTGGGGTAAGTGGATATAAATACCCGCATGATTACCAGGGCCACTTTGTGAAGCAGCAATATCTGCCGGATGTTCTTAGGCATAAGGTGTTCTATGAAGCTACAGAACAAGGAATGGAAGAACGAATACAGCGCAATCAAAAGAGACGTCAAGGGCGGTCATAAAGTACAGTTTCACTGATGGCATGGTGTTCTTTTGGTTTGAAAAACCATCTGGAATACACTCTGGAGGCATAATATGTTATCCACAACGTTGCAAATGTGTAGTACCAGGTCCAGTGTTTATAATTAATTAATTTGGTTTTCTTTAAAGCAAATATTTCGAGCGACGTAATTAAAGCACAGTGTAAAGTATAGTACAGCGTTTTAAAAAACAGTGATCGTTTTTCCGGATAAAATACATTAAACAAAGCACACATAGCAGGATAAACAAAGTATTCGAACGTAAAGCTGGACTTAATAGTGTGTTTGAAAAATAATCGATAAGGATAAGAAATAAGTCCTTTTTCCACAACAATAAGACCAAATAACCAAGTCATGATCTGTTTAAATAGAAACGATACTTGTGCTTCGCGAATTTTGTGCTTAGGTACAAGCGTAACCATTAAAATAAGTATTATGAACCATGATGATATGATGATTGATTTTTCCTTGGTATGCCTCATACAATCATCCTCCTTCCACGTTTAATGTAACCTTTTTCATTTCGGTCTATCATAGGCAAATTGAGGCTATGTTGTCTGTTGCGTGGAAACCATAATTAGCGAAAACGGTAATGACAAGGTCAAGGGCTTGAGCAGTACCGTTTGTTAATCTAATAAGATGGGATTATCTTTTGAGAAAATGACTTGCAGTACGATGGTAGCTGCACCAATAGCTGCCGCAAATTCACCTAGTCTGGTTACGACGATGTCCACGTCCTTGGAGGTTTCAAGTACGCGCTCATATAAATTCACTTTCAGGGTATCCATAAAGAAATTGCTGGATCGGGAGACACTGCCGCCAAGTATAATTTTCTGGGGATTCAATGTGTTAATTAAATTAGCAAGTCCAATACCTAATTGAGTTCCGATGTTGCGAAAGATCGAAACAGCGTCTGGATCCCCCATCAAAGCTGCTTCGTACACTAATTCACCCGTCAGGTCATTCCCATGCTCGCGTATAATATTAGCCAAAGGGGTATGCTTGCTGTTCATTTCTAAATGTTGATCATATAAGTCCAACGCTTTTTGTGCTATGGCTTGACCAGTGACTAAAGTTTGGAGGCAACCTTTATTGCCGCAGCTGCAAGGTTTTCCTTCAACATCAACCACGGAATGTCCAATTTCGCCCGCTGAATTGTTAGTGCCGCGGTAGAGTTCGCCATTCAAATAAATGCCGGCGCCTACACCCATTCCAATGATGACACTTATAAAATGATCCACACCAATACCATCACCAAACCAGCGTTCTCCCAATGCAGTGGCCATCGCATCGTTTTCAATATATACAGGTAAATTAAACTTTGCTGCAAGATGATCACGGATCGGAACTTGCCTTAGCTTTAAATTGGGAGCAAAAATAGATATGCCCCGTTCAGGATCAACTAATCCGTGCATTCCAACACCAATCCCAAGAATGTGTTTAGGCCTTTTCCAATCCTGTTGCATTCGTTCTTGAATTAAGTCGGTAACCAACTCAAGCAATATGGTTTGATCTACGCGATCTGGCATACTGATTATGACTTTGTCTAGCAATTCCCCTTTTAAATCGGTCACAACCAGCTTAATAGTGCTTACGCCGATATGGATGCCAATAATTTGAAAGGCTTCATAGTGGATAGTTAACAGAATAGGCTTTCTTCCTCCTGTGGAAGTTCCGATCTGACTTTCGATGACTATTCCCGTTTGCAGCAATTCATTCACTAAATTGGTGACCGTTGGGGGAGTGAGCCTTGTTTTTTTGGCAACGTCAGCACGTGAAATGGGTCCGTGAGCTCTAATGATCTCGAGAATGTGTGACTTGTTCTGCAGCTTCATTAATTGAAAACTGCTTAGATGGTCTAGCGCCAATACTTATATCCCCCTTGATTATGTATAGTTCTCTAAAGAAGTGTAACAATAGTTGATCGAATGAATCAAGCAAAACAAAAATTGCACTTTTCTAAGGCTGATACATACAGAAGCTCGATCCTTAGCGGGATCGAGCTTGTTGGACTTGTGTGAAGGCTATCCATTCCATAAAAGTGAACAGTATTGCAATGAGGATCAGCGACCCGAATGTTACATTCCATTCTGCATAATCAGTGTATATCCATAGAACAACTAATGCAGTAATTCCTGCATCTAGTGCTGCAATCAAAGGATTCGTAGCTTTAAGCAGCAGGTGTTCATTAATAAAATAAGACACCAAAGTTAGTGATAAGGCAGCAGTTAATGCTGTAACTAAGTCTGCTTGTGCAACCCACATCAGCAAAGGAACAATGATGATACCGTGGATTATAGCCTTTCGCAGCAATCGCGGCAAACAATTCCCCCCTTTTTATACATAGTGTTACGCTTTTAGCATGGATTGAATCTGCTAAGATTATGTGCGGGGGTGGCGGGACTCAAAAGGGGAGGCTAAGCCTCCCCTTCCGACTGTTCTGCATATTCTTCTGGCGTATTGTTAAATCCAAGCGGCTGACCATCGGCTCCTATTCGGTCATGTATGAAATCCGCGATTTCAGCCATTTCTTCATAGAAGGTCTGTTCGTCTTGTGACATCTGCTTCTCAGTCAAGCTGGACACCTCCTTGGATATGGAGCAGCCTCCTGATTAGTTTGCATTAGGTTGAGGTTTTCTATCCGATTAAGTGTGATGGCAGCTCTTGCTTATAGACCGTATCAATAATGGCTCCGCCTAAGCATAATTCGTCGTCGTAGAAGACAACCGCTTGGCCTGGGGTGATTGCTTTTTGCGGCTCATCGAAAACAATATCGCAGATATGGTTGTCCAGAATATGAACTGTAACACCTTGGTCAGCTTGACGATAACGAAATTTCGCTGAGCATTTTAAGATACTGCTCTTTGGTCTATCACTGACCCAATGTAAATCTGTTGCCCTTAATCCTTTGGAGAATAAGCTGGGGTGATCGCCCCCTTGGACCACATAAAGGACGTTCTGTTCCAAGTCTTTATCGGCTACAAACCACGGCTCTCCGCTGCCTGAACCGCCAATGCCAAGCCCTTGACGCTGCCCCAAGGTATAATACATCAGGCCGTCGTGTTTTCCTTTTACTTCTCCTTCCCAGGTTTTCATAAGTCCTGGTTTCGCTGGCAAATATGAGCTGAGAAATTCCTTGAAATTACGCTCGCCGATGAAGCAAACACCCGTACTGTCTTTCTTCTTAGCAGTGGCTAAGCCATGCTTTTCAGCGATTTTGCGAACTTCTGGTTTAGGTAAATGCCCGATGGGGAACATAGCCTTTGACAGCTGATACTGATTGAGCGCATTAAGGAAATAGCTTTGATCCTTATTCGTATCAACCCCGCGTAATAACCGGAACTCACCATCTTTGTGATCCACTCGTGCATAATGACCGGTCGCAATATAATCGGCGCCAAGGTCAAGTGCCTTCTGAAGAAATTCTCCGAACTTGATCTCACGGTTGCACATGACATCTGGATTAGGGGTTCGCCCTTTTTTATATTCATCCAAGAAGTAGGCAAATACTTTATTGTAGTATTCTTTTTCGAAATTGACGGTGTAATTGGGGATACCGATTTGGGCGCAAACTCTGCGCACATCTTCAGCATCTTCATCTGCTGTACACACACCGAATTCATCGGTATCGTCCCAATTTTTCATAAAGATGCCGATGACATCATAGCCTTGCTCTTTAAGCAGCAGAGCTGTGACAGAGGAGTCAACGCCTCCGGACATGCCCACTACAACACGTGTTGAGCTGTTATTGTTCATTAAAGTTCGCCTCACAAAACTAAGTTTGTACCATTTTACCACACGCTTGTCTGCTTTGAAACTTTGGAATGTCCAGGATTTCAGAAACTAAAATGTATAAAAAGTTTTCAAAAATAGTTTGGATTTCTCATACCACACGCTTATGAGATGTGTTAACATAGATACGATGTGGGTTAGACTGGAATATTAATGCAGCAAAAGAGGTGCTCTTAAGTTGAAGATATCGACTAAAGGCCGTTACGGCTTAACTATAATGATGGAACTCGCTAAACAAAATGGAGAAGGGCCAACCTCCCTAAAAAGCATTGCGGAAAAGCATCAGCTGTCAGAGCATTATCTAGAACAGCTTATTGCACCGCTTCGAAATTCAGGTCTAGTGAAAAGCATTCGAGGCGCTTACGGCGGTTATATATTGTCAAAGGATCCAGAAACGATTACGGCAGGGGATATTATCCGAGTGTTGGAAGGACCGATCAGTCCGGTCGATTTCGAGGAGGAAGATGATCCAGCTAAGCGCGATCTTTGGATTCGTATTCGTGACAGTATAGCCGAGGTGCTGGATTCAACAACTTTGTCCTACCTTATAAAATATCAGGATGAAGGTAAACATAATCATTATATGTTCTATATTTGATTCAAATGGAATCAATGGAAGACAGGAGAATGGTGATGAGTTTTATTTACCTGGATCATGCTGCGGCAGGTCCCTTACATCCAGACGTCTTAGAAGCCATGCTGCCCTATTTGCAGGGGTATTACGGCAACCCTTCAAGCTTGCATCGTCTGGGTCGAGAAGCGAAACAGGCTTTATTAACAGCCAGGGACGACATTGCCTATCAGTTAGGCTGCAGATCCAATCAACTCATTTTTACAAGCGGCGGGACGGAAAGCGATAATCTTGCCATTCTTGGAACAGCATCGGTTGTCAAGGCCCAGAAACGTCATGTGATTACTACACAAATTGAACACCATGCTGTACTGCATGCATGCAGACATTTAGAAAAGCTCGGGTTTGATGTTACCTACATACCAGTAGATCCGTCAGGAAGCGTTAAAGTGAGTGATATAGAGCAAGCCATTAGACCGGATACATTCTTAATTAGCTGCATGTACGTCAACAACGAAGTGGGTACGATTCAACCTATACAGGAAATTGGCGAACTTGCTAGGGCACATGATATTTATTGTCATGTGGATGCTGTACAAGCATTGGGTTCACTGCCGATTGATCTTGCTGCGCTGCAGGTCGATCTCATGAGTTTCTCAGCTCATAAGATTAATGGCCCCAAAGGCATAGGGGCGCTTTATGCAGGACCTAGAATTAAGCTGGATCCAATGCTTCACGGCGGATCTCAAGAACGGAAGAAAAGAGCCGGAACTGAGAATGTAGCGGGTGCTGTTGGATTCGCCAAAGCTGTTGCATTAGCTGCCCAGCAGAAGGAAGCTCGTAAGGTCCATGCGACTGAGTGTCGTAATGTATTCTTGGCGGTGTTAGAGCAGCACATGGGCTCAGGCAGTTATGTCATTAATGGCGGCTCCGCGCCTCATCTGCCGAATATACTGAATCTTAGCTTTCCAGGACTGCAGACAGAAACACTGCTTATGAACTTAGATCTCGAAGGCATCGCTGCAGCCAGTGGTTCAGCTTGTACATCTGGATCATTGCAATTATCACATGTATTAATGGCGATGGGTCTTTCTGAGGCTGTTATGCAATCAGCAGTTCGTTTCAGTTTCGGATTTTCTACAACTATAGAAGATGTGAAAAAAGCGGCTCAGAAAACTGCAACCATTGTGCAGAGATTACGTAAAGAATAAAGAGATCATGGGATTAAAAAATAAAATTAAACACCATACTGTATTGAAAAATGGATGGAACTGAATCAATTTCATGATGCGAATTTGAATCGTATAGGTTTATTTTATGAAACAATTGGCAACACCATGAATAAGAACCAGTGTTGTTTAAGAAAGAATTATTTTAAGGAATGGATAGGGTGATAGAGCATGCTGCGATGTCCTAACTGCAACTCGAAAGAAATAGGAAAAATAGGCTCCCACCAGTTTTATTGCTGGGGTTGTTTTATTGAATTGACAGTGAATGGTGAGAAAATGTCCGTGTATCAAGTGGAGGAAGACGGAACATTAAGCTCGTTAGATGATTTGTTCTTTGAGGAGAATATTTCGTCTCAAGTCCATGCGACTTAACAGATTAACTAGAGCAGAATCACGCACGCCTTTGATGGGAAATCAGGGGCGTGTTTTTTATTGCCTTAAGGATGATGGATAAATGGGAGGGCTGTACACATATACTGATACAAAGGAGGAGTGCATCGAATGGAACATCTTTTGCGCAATAAATGGTTTGTTGCCTTGATATATAGCTTAATCACGTTAGCGGTGCTTTATATGCTTCAGCTGATCCGCCCGATGATGGTGGGAATGTTCGGTTTTCTAAAGGCTGTTCTGGCGCCTTTTCTGATTGCCATGATTGTTTCTTATGTTCTTAATCCTGTGGTCAGAATTTTGCATGAACGAAAAGTGCCAAGAACGGTTGCAGTGCTGCTGATTTATGCTGTTTTTATCACATCTGTGTCCGTTGTTTTTATGAATGTAACCCCCATGTTCCTAGCCCAGCTTAAAGAATTAAATGATCATTTGCCGGATTTGACCATGAGGGCCCAATCGATTGTGCAGGATATACATCATAATAAAACACTGCCCGAAAGTGTTCGGACGGGCATTAACAATGCTTTCTTGAAGCTGGAGAAGACGATTACAGATGGAATCTCTACTTATTTAAATGGCATTGGCTCTACGATCGGGAAGCTCTTTACTGCCTTCATCGTGCCTTTCTTAGCATTTTATATGCTGAAGGATTTCCATATGATCAAGAAGGCATCGATGGCGCTTGTACCGCGGTCCCACCGCAAGCGTACGGTTCGTTTGATGACGGAAATTGATGAAGCATTGGGCAACTATATTCGCGGTCAATTTCTAGTTTGTCTTATTGTAGGTGCTTTAGCTTATGTGGGTTATTTAATTATTGGAATGCCTTACCCCATTTTACTTGCAAGTGTCGTAGCGGTGTTCAATATCATTCCGTATTTGGGCCCGTTTTTTGGTGCGGCACCTGCCATTCTCATGGCATCAACGATTTCGATTCAAATGGTTATTTATGTAATCTTGGTTAATTTAACCTGCCAGGTATTGGAAGGTAACGTAATTTCACCTCAGGTTGTTGGGAAAAAGCTCCACATGCATCCTTTATTCATCATATTCGCTTTATTGGTTGGCGGTGAAGTGGCCGGTATCATTGGGCTCATCTTAGCCGTACCTTTATTCGCGATTGTAAAGGTTGTGGTCCATCACATTTATTTGCATTACAGCAGGCCGCCTCGTTCAAATCCGACATAGATTGAAGGAAGGGTTCTTCCATTCTACAAGAACTGCGTGGTGATGGGATTCTTCATCTTCTAGATAATCGTTTAACACCTGCAGCGGTGTTAAGCCTTGCTTCAACATAAATGATAAGACGTGGTCTTTAATGCTGCCTTCAGCGACTTCCTGAACATAAGCTTCTGGTGTATAACGATCAGCGTAAAGGTGATAACCTGGGATACGGCATCCAGCGATGAAACGCTTAAGGCCCAGCTGTTGAACGACTTGCTTCCTAGCTTCATAGAGGCTTTGGGCGATGCCTTGCCCGCGGTAAGAAGGGCGAACACATAAATCTATACCATACAGACTGTCGCCAGTAGGATCGTGAGAGGCTTTAATAAAGCCCTGATCAGAGATCTCTTCCCAAGTATGGGGGTTGCCGTTGTACTCAGTAATTAAACATGTTGCCGAACCAACGATTCGATCATCGATTAAAGCGGCGAGTGCTCCCTCGGGAAAGGTCTCAACATGTGAATGAATTTGCGCTTTGCTCCACAGCAGCTCTTCTGGAAAGGGTGGTGGGAATGCCTCGCGCTGAAGATCTAATAGTTGATCAAAATCATCTATCGTGTAGGGTCTCACTGAAATCGTCATGATATGTTGACCTCCTTATATGAACTAAAGCGTATAGATCTATCATAACGAACGTATAAATAAAATAAAAGAGCCCGGGCGTTTAGCTCCCGGACTCTTCCTTGAGGGTTTGAGGGTGATTAGGAATAACATTGGCGAATAATCTTGCAGTGTTAATGATAATCATTATCATTGCTATCATTATAT
>CAYUSG010000138.1:0-9656 GCA_964447355.1 uncultured Paenibacillaceae bacterium | reverse complement strand
CCCTTGGGACACGGGTGTTAACGTATTCGATACTGGATGATAATAATAAGTGCCTTCTCTCATCCCCTCTATCCTATCTTTTTTGACATAGAGGTAAACATCGATAGGATAAAGCCCGCCCGCACTCGGATAAACATATTTAACTTTGTTCTCATCCCTTATTTGTTTGAAAACCGACAGCAGTGTTGACAGTGTTTCAAATGATACTAAGTTATCCGTATCGAATTGTCTAACTGAATTACGTTCTTTCAGCGTCTCTAAAGCTTCGTTGTTTAATTGGTCAACTAAAGGTATGACATGATCATCATTACGAAGCATTCTGCGATTGAGCATTTTGTGCTTATGCTGCTCGTAATCGTCCGGCCCTTGAATGTGCTTACCATACAGTTGGTCAATCCATGGTTCTTGGACTGCTAATAATTCATAAGGTGAAATCATCCTGTTCACAAGAATGCCGTCTGCAGTCAGTTGGTCAATCAGACGAACTAAATGATCCTGGGATAAGAAGTTAAGTCGTTTGAAAAGCTCCGACTTTGAGATCCCTTGTTTCGTATGCTCATAAATAACATGCAAAAGCTTCTCCTCTATCGGATCAGAATAGTTTCGGTCTTTAATCTGAATACCGCTGTCCGTTTTTTTCCAATTGAGACATGGGAACCAATATAACCTATCATTTGAATTTGCATTTGATTCAACCTGCGGACTTGATTCATGCCTTGAGAGTAAAATCTCCTTCTTCAGAGGTTCTTCACTTTGATCCACAATAAACCTTGAAATATCAGCTAATGTAGGATGTTCGAATACATATCTGAAAGGTACTCTAACTTGATGGTTTTTCTCTATAGCAGCCAAAAGCTGTTGAGCGACCAATGAATCCATACCGAGCTCTAATAAATTTTGATTTGCATGGATCTGTTTAATATGTAAGCTTTCCTTCAACCATTCTGTAAGCTCAGCTTCAATCGGATGGCTTGGTTGAACCTTAATGGATGGTTCTTCAACTTGAGGTTCTGGCAACGCTTGTCGGTCCACTTTACCGTTTGGTGTTAGTGGGATGTGATCAATGGCAATTATATGCGCAGGTACCATATATGAAGGCAGTGATTGCGATGCATAAGCTTTTAATTCACCAGGGGTTAACATTGACTTAGCTACGACATAAGCAATCAATGATTTTCCCATACCTTCATTCTCGTGCACGATGACCACAGTTTGATCAATATGCGGGTGCTGCTTTAACTGATACTCAATCTCACCCAGCTCGATGCGATGTCCTCGAATTTTCACCTGGCTGTCTTTACGCCCTAAGAAGGTAATGACACCTGAAGGCTCTACTCTAGCATAATCACCTGTTCGGTATAACCTGCCGAAAAGTTTAGAGGTGGTGAAAGCATACTCTGTTTTGATAGGATCGTTTAAATAACCAACGCCTACCCCTGATCCACCTATATACAGTTCTCCCTGTACGCCCACAGGACATGCTTCTCCCGAGGTATTCAGGACATATAGCGATTGATTAGCAAGAGGCATACCATAAGGAATACTCGTCCAGCTTGCATCCACATGTTCAATTGGATAATAAACTGACCAAATTGAACACTCCGTCGCTCCCCCCAAACTTATGATTTCAGCATTAGGGCTAATCTGCTTTAATTGACTAGGCAAATGAACCGGAATCCAATCGCCGCTAAGCAAAAATAAGCGCAAATTAGGCAGTGTTCCCTTCAAATCTGCCGCCATCTGGAACATTTGTGCTATGGCCGGTACTGAGTTCCAAATAGTAATGCATTCGCTGCGGATCACGTCAAGAACAGCGTTCATTTCCCTTTGATCCTGTGTAATAACTAGGCAAGCCCCTGCTGCCAATGCTCCGAACATATCATAAACAGATAAATCGAAACTGAATGAGGATAAACCTATCAGCTTATCGCCAGCCGTAACATTAAATTTATGATTAATGTCGATAATCGTATTCACTGCTTGCTCATGACGGATGACTACACCTTTGGGAGTTCCTGTGCTCCCCGATGTATAAATCACATAGGCAACATCAGACGGATCAACAGTCAATGGAGGAGTACTGATAGGGAATTGATTCATTCTGAATGCTGTATATGCATCTGAGGCCAGCACCATTTTACAGTTTGAATGATTTAGAATATGGGATTTTCGCTGTTCAGGGTAGTTAGGATCAATGGGAACATATGCGGCTCCAGCTTTTAAAATTCCCAATATATTGGCGATGGTGTCAATGGTGCGGTCCCCTGACACACCTACATAATCATGCTGCTGGATACCTTGTTCCACTAAATAATGAGCAATCTGATTGGATCTTTCATCAAGTGCTTGATATGACATGCTTCGGTTCATGTCTTTGACGGCAGTATTACTGCCATAGAGGGCTGCACATTTAGCGAATAAGCCATGTAAAGTAGACCGCTGAATCTTGGTAACTGTCCTGTTAAGCTCTTGAATCCGTGCTTGATCTTCTATCGGCAGTTGAAGCTCGGGATAAGGTTGGCCCTGAACAATTTGAAGTATATAATCTGTATACTGCTTGAACATGTTCTCCATCATGGAACAGTCCAGAACATGCGAAGCGTAATCCCAGCTCAGTACAATGTTTTCGCCCCACTTTAAAATTTGATGATCAAGCATCACTTGCGGTGTCTGACTAATCCCGTATTTTAATGTGCCAAGACGCTGGAGCACATCATCATCCTCATCGAATAACATGCTTGTAAACACCACTGGCATGACAGGACTTAATCCCAATTGTCGATGCTTCGATAATTCTCTAACAAACTCTACACCATCATAGCTTCGATGTTCTAAAGCTTGAAGCATAGTAAAATGCAGCTCTTTCGCGTATTCCCAGAAGCTTCTCTTCCCTTCGGTATGTGATGCAACCAGAATCAACGAAGTAAAGTCGCCCACGATCTGATCAACTTGAGTGTGAAACGGATGACGTTTAGAAACTGTGACATTTAGAGCTAGGCTGGATTGATTGCTCCAGTAAGCCATCACATGTGAAAAAGCAGTACAAAGTAAAGATGAAGGTGAAATTCTGTATTGTCGTGCTAAAGCTTGAAGCTTGCTCCATTCATCCTTATTTAAGGTGCTGGATAGTCTGTTAAAACGAGGTTTGGCGCTGCGTGCATGGGTATCTATAGTAGGTAAAGCTGGCGCTGATGGAAATGAGTCCAATTGACTTAACCAATAATGTTTGTCACGCTCATATCGCTTTGATTGTTTATAGCTTACAAGCGATTGAACATAATCATAGAAAGTATAATTCAGTTCAGTTGAGGTTACAGGTCCTCTTTCATAACATGTCAACCAATCGCTCAGAATGAAATGGACGCTTTGACTGTCTGCAATAAGTAAATCTATACCCAACAAAAGTATGGATCGTTCGTGATTCAACTTCATAGCCTTGAATTCAAACAACGGCCATTGTGTGGTATCCAATACCTGATGAGACATCCGTTCGCGCTCTCTAAATATTGCTGCTTGTTGTTCTGTTTCATTCAGATACGATAAATCATCAACACGCATATGATAGCGGCATTCTTCTTGCTTTAAGATGACTTGTTGACCATCCTCTCGTATGACAGCCCTCAGCATCGGATGGCGCTGAATAACAAGCTGTAAGCTTTGACTTAATTGATGGGGATCTAAACGAGTTTCAATTTCTGTGTAAGCGTATGTAGCAACTTTACCGAGCTCAATATCACTCGATCTTCCAATGAAATAAGCCGTTTGAACCTCTGTTAATGAAAATGGAATGTTCTCAAATGGACGATTTAAGTTCACGGATGGCGGATTTTTTGCGTAGGTCATTGATGAGTCGTTAGATAGGAGTGAAGCCTTCTTAATAATAAAAGATGTCATGTCCGCTACGGTACTTCTGTGATGCAGATCTTCAAGACCAATATCCAAGCAAAATGCTTCGTTTATCGCTTGAATAAGCATAGTTGCACGTAACGATGTACCGCCTAAATCATAAAAATGTTTATAAATATCAATTTCGTTATGGTTTAGTATACGCTTCCATATGTCGATAATGGTACGCTCTACTTCCTTACTAGAGATTGAAGGACGTATCGCTGGCTCGTTGTCCTCTTTCGTGTTAAGGATTTCAGTTAATATTTTATGATATTCACCCGCTTGATACGACTGGACCAATTTATACCTTTGAATTTTACCGCTCGTTGTCTTAGGAATATGGCGAATGGGTATCAAATCATGAATTTCAATTCCGAGCTTCTTCATGAAATGTTTGCGAAGTTTTTCAGTTAATTCAATGAAGATGTCCATTGAACTGCGGTGAACGATGAAGAGTACTACTCGATCGCTGTAATTCGATTCATGGTAGACGCCGCACGCTGCGACTTTAAAAGGCTCTATATCTTCTAATTCTTCAGCAATTCTTTCTAAATCATGAGCATAAAAATTCTGTCCGTTAACGATAATGACATCCTTTGTTCGACCAGTGATGACTAACCGATTGTTTCGCATGAAACCCAGATCACCTGTTCTTAACCACCCATCAGATGTAAATGCTTTGGACGTAGCTTCTGCGTCATTGTAATAACCGCTTGTTACGTTTCTCCCTGAGATCTGGATTTGCCCAATTATTCCATCGTCAACTGCTTGATCTTGTTCGTTACAAATCCTCACGTCACAATCTTGTATCGGGCACCCTACATCTACAAAAGTTAATGAATGCTCGTTATCTGCAGATGTTTCTACTACCTTTTGATTTAGGTTAGTATAGTTCCTATCTAAATGGACAGACACAAATGACTCTTCGTGTGGTGGAATACTAACTCCGACACAAGCTTCAGCCATCCCATACACGGCATACATAGCGCTTTTCTTTAAGCCGTAGGGTGCTAATGTAGTCAAAAAACGATGACTCAAACTGGAACTAATCGGTTCAGCACCATTTAGGATGATGCGAATAGAAGACAAATCCCATCCGCTTGCCTTATCAGCATTGAATAATGATAGAAAATGGTGATAACCAAAGTTAGGAGAACCAATAATAGTCGCTCGATGTTGGTTCACTTTATCCAACCAAAGACTCGGTCTTCTCACAAATAGTGAAGGTGGTATAACAATTTGATCTGTACCGTATGCTATGGATAGTAAGTGAAAAGCAATTAACCCCATATCATGTGTCAGCGGCATCCAGCCCAGAGTCTTATCCTGACCATTCATATTTAAGCCATGGCCAATTGCCTTAACATTGGTTAATAGATTATCGTGAGTAAGAATAACACCTTTAGGATCGCCCGTTGATCCAGATGAAAATTGAATCAAAGCAATATCTGTTGGCTGCGAGGTATATATCGTACCTCGTGGTAATACAGTATCCCTGACATCCACAGTTTCAGTGTACAGTGTACGGGTTTCATCCAATGTCTTTTCGTATTGAAACTTCTCTTGATCTAGAAAGCTTTGCAGTAGATGAGATGATTTCTTGTCGATGATAAGATAAGGGTCAGTTAATCGATTCCATATTTTCATCAGTTTATGGCGGAATTCTTCGTTATGGGCAACGGTAACAGGAACGGGTATAATGCCTCCTAATACACATGCCCAAAACACATAGATAAAAGTTTCATTATCCTCTACCTGAAACACCAGCTCTTGCTTGGGGCGCAACCCTCTGGATTGCAGAACATGGAGCCATCTTAATGATGTATTATAGAGCTCTTGATATGAAATGTACGTCTCCCCAGATCTTGTAACAAATGTGATACCTTTTGAACCATCGAATTTTTGCAATAATTGAATCTGTTCTACTAATGACATAATTTCTTCCTCTCCTTAAACTAAAATTTAGTAACTCGAGAAACAAGAAAATTATCAATTCCTTCCATTTTTTACTTTTTAATGATATCCCTAGATTAAAGTGATTTAATTTCAAATTAAACCTAAAATTAATAAAACTATGTCCACATTACTGTAGACATAGTTTTATTAATTCTCCAAAATCAAGGCAATCTCTAGATAAAAGAATACTCTCTTCTCCTCAATAAAATATTTAATTGCTAACCGAACTTAAACATCTCTATAAACGCGAAACAACCAGTTCCGATTTATGTATCCATAAATCAGAACTGGTTGTTATATTGTTTAAACGGTAGGTTCTATAATAACAAGTAAATCGCCTGTTCCGATGACATGCCCATCCTTCACTAGAACTTCTTTGATCGTACCGTTGAATGGTGATTGAATACTCGTTTCCATTTTCATCGCTTCCGTTAGCACCAAATGCTGTCCCTTCTTAACGCGTTCACCCGGTTCTACCAATACCTTTAATACATTCCCTGGCATGGAAGCTCCAATATGCGAAGGATTATTAGCCTCAGCTTTGCGGTTCGTCTCTTCACTAACTTTCGCTGACAGGTCACGAATCGTAATTTCACGAGGTTGTCCATTTAATTCGAAGTACAATGTTTTCGTTCCATGCGTTGTAATCGGCCCAATCGCAATAAGTTTTACAATCAACGTCTTACCTTGTTCAATTTCAATTTGAACCTCTTCCCCTAAGTTCAAGCCATGGAAAAATGTTGGTGTATCCAGTACAGAAATGTTTCCATATTCTTTAGTCACTTTCTCTTTCTCTAAGAACACCTTCGGATACATCAGGTAACTCATGACATCGTAATCGTCTACTTCACGGCTGACTTCCGCCTCAAGCTGCTGTTTCACTTGATCGAAGTCAGCAGGTTCGAGCAGTTCACCTGGACGACAAGTGAAATAATCACGGTCCTTCAAAATGACTTTGCGCAGCTTCTCAGGAAATCCGCCCGGTGGTTGACCCAAATAACCTTGGAAGAATTGAATGACTGAATCAGGGAAGCTTAAAAATTCTCCACGTTCATATACATCAGCTTCTGTTAGGTTATTTTGAACCATGAATAAAGCCATATCTCCGACAACTTTTGACGAAGGTGTTACCTTAACGATATCTCCAAACATATGATTCACGACGCTGTAAGCGGACTTAACTTCTTCCCAGCGATTTCCTAAACCAACTGATTTAGCTTGTTGATGCAGGTTCGTATATTGGCCGCCAGGCATTTCATGCTGATAAATTTCCGTGCTGGAAGCCGTCATCCCACTTTCAAACCCAGCATATAATGGGCGAACATCCTCCCAATACGTAGAGAGCTGCTGCAGCTTATCCAGGTCTAAACCTGTCTCTCTTTCTTGCCCTTGCAAGCTTGCAACCAATCCGTTTATGCTCGGTTGTGATGTTAAGCCTGACATCGAACTAAGTGCTGCATCTACAATATCAACGCCTGCCTCATAGGCCTTAAGTAAGGTTGCCATTTGGTTCGCACTCGTATCATGAGTGTGCAGATGAATCGGAATACCGATTTCTTCTTTCAATGCTTTAATGAGCTTATATGCTGCAAATGGTTTTAATAAACCAGCCATATCTTTAATCGCTAGAATGTGTGCCCCAGATTTCTCTAGTTCTTTAGCCAGGTTGACATAGTAACTTAAAGCATATTTATCACGTTTAGGATCTAATATATCTCCAGTATAACAAATCGTAGCTTCTGCAACTTTACCCGATTCATTGACCTGCTCGATAGCAAGCTTCATCCCTTCAATCCAGTTCAAGCTGTCAAAGATTCGGAACACATCGATCCCAGCATCAGCAGACAATTGAATAAACTTCTTAATTACATTGTCGGGATAGTTCGAATAACCTACAGCATTAGCCCCACGGAACAACATTTGGAACAGTACATTAGGAATATTCTTGCGCAGCTGACGCAGGCGATCCCATGGATCTTCATTTAGAAAACGCATCGCTGTATCAAATGTCGCTCCACCCCACATTTCAAGTGAGAACAGTTCAGGCGCGAACTTTGAAGTTGCTTCTGATATATTGAGCAAATCTATGCTTCTAACTCTAGTTGCCAATAGCGACTGGTGCGCGTCACGGAACGTAGTATCCGTAACTAATAAGCGGTTGCTGGATTTAATCCAGTTCACCAGACCTTCCGCACCTTGCTCATCTAAGATTTGCTTCGTTCCTGGTTTAAACGGTTCCTTGATAGACGTTGCTGGAATACGAGGTGCCGCAAGAACAGGCTTTTTGGATTTTGGCAGACCAGGATGCCCATTGACAATAACCTGACCGATGTAATTTAATAACTTCGTCCCTCTGTCCTTCCGTTCTCTAAACTCAAAGAGCTCTTGTGTTGTATCAATAAATGAAGTGTCATAATCTCCGGTCAAGAATTTCTCATGCTGAACCACATTTTCCAAGAAAGGCAGATTTGTATTCACGCCTCGGATTCTAAACTCCTTAATCGTCCGAAGCATTTTCAGAGCAGCATGCTCATAATCAATCGCCCAAGCACAAGCTTTCACAAGCAAGGAATCATAATGCGGCGTAATGAAAGCACCGGGATATGCATTCCCGCTGTCAAGTCTAATTCCAAAGCCGCCGCTGGAGCGATAGGCTAGCAATCGCCCTGTATCAGGCAAGAAATTACGAGTAGGGTCTTCGGTTGTCACCCTGCATTGAATGGCATAACCATGAAGCTTAATAACGTTCTGATCTTCAAGACCGATTTCAGCATCACTAAGCGCATAACCTTCTGCAACACGAATCTGTGTTTGAACGATATCAACGCCCGTTACCATTTCCGTGATCGTATGCTCTACCTGAACCCTTGGATTGACTTCAATAAAGTAAAATTGGTGATCAGGCGTAACAAGAAATTCAACCGTTCCTGCATTTTTATAACCCACACTTTGCATAAGCTGTAATGCGGATTCACAAATTTGATTGCGAAGCTCACTTGGAAGTGAAACACTTGGCGCCACCTCAACTACCTTCTGATGTCGGCGTTGAATGGAACAGTCGCGTTCAAATAAATGAACGATATTCCCGTGTTGATCCCCAATAATTTGAACCTCGATGTGTTTTGGCTTCTCAAGGTATTTTTCTATGTACACTTCACTGTTGCCAAAAGCTGATTTCGCTTCTGAACTCGCACGATCAATTGCTTCTTGAAGTTCATCTTTGTTCTGCACAATACGCATTCCGCGCCCGCCGCCGCCAGAAGCAGCTTTTATAATGATAGGATAGCCATGCTGTTCTCCGAACGAAACGGCTTCCTCTATCGATTGAATGGGCTCATCCGTACCTGGAATAACCGGAATATTAGCTTTGATTGCGGCATTTCTAGCATCTACCTTATCGCCGAAAATTTGAATATGTTCAGGATCGGGTCCTATGAAGACAATCCCTTCTTCTTGACACCGCTTTGCAAATGTTGCGTTCTCTGACAGAAATCCATAACCTGGGTGAATCGCATCGACCTGATGCCGCTTGGCTACCTCTATAATTCCTTCAATATCGAGATAGGCTTCGATAGGGCCTTTGCCCTCACCTATTAAATAAGCCTCATCCGCTTTAAAACGATATAGGGATAGACTGTCCTGTTCTGAATATACAGCTACCGTCTGAATTCCCATTTCAGTGCATGCTCTAAATATGCGTACAGCAATTTCTCCTCGATTAGCTACTAATACTTTGTTAAATCGTACTCGCTGGTTCATTAAACCCCTCCTGCAAATCTCGCATACATGAATCGATGTAATCAGTTCAATTC
>CAYUSG010000137.1:0-9868 GCA_964447355.1 uncultured Paenibacillaceae bacterium | reverse complement strand
AAACTATCATAAAAAAATAGCAGAATCGCGACAACTATCTTGACAAACGCCGACCGTGCGGGAAAGTGTGTCGGATATCCATATCGCCGGACGTTACGGCGGGGATGAATTTATTGTGTTCATGCCGAACACGTCAGCGCCGGAAGCTTATGAGACGGTGGAGCGTCTGCGAAGGAAACTGGCTGAACGTAACATCATAGTAAACAACGTGAAAATCCCGATACGCTGCAGCTTCGGGTTAACAACTATGGATTTGCGTCCCGGTAATCTACAGGTAAGCGTTGAGACGCTTATGAATCAGGCGGATCAGGCCCTATATGCAGCGAAAAAATCGGGGAGAAATCAGGTGCATATGTATACAGCAGAGAACCCGTCCAATACCTGAACAGGGCTTTATTGATCAGCGCATTGGAGTTGGATTCAAGTACTGAATAATTTGCGCAGTTTTTCCGGCACTTCACGGCTTTTTCGTTTTATGGCATCCATAGTTACTGATGTTACCAGCGCGTCTGCGCATAGAACGCCCTGTTGATTATAAATTTCTTGTTTCAGCACATAACTGCTTCTGCCAACTTGCTCTGGACATGTATGAACTACCAAATGGTCACCTTGCTTGCACTCTTTTCGATAATTGATATTGATGTTGACGGTAACGGTTTGTATTCCCATCCCGGCAAATGTCGCATAATTAAGGCCCGCTTGCTCATACCATTCCTCACGGCCCCACTCTAGATATTCTAGGTATTTTGCATTGTTGACATGTCCATTCACATCAATTTCTGTGGAACGTACGACGATGTCTAGGGTCACTTTTGGCATGTCTTTATTCCTCCTCGCTTGTGATAAATTCGGTGTAGATTTCCGTGGTTTTATTTATTTTATCATATGTGAATCCATGGCATCATGCGCTATGAAGCAGTATTCGTTGCAATATATTGATGCGTTATACTGAAGTGTATCTATAACATGATAAAATATGCTGTATTGCTAATGATGACATAGATTCAAGTGACATTAATTTAGAAATTGGAGATGCTATGAACCATTCCGTATTCTTTAATACACCTTACGGGGCGAAAGATAAGAAGATTCCGATGGCAAACAACGCCAGTACGGCGACAAGTAAGACTTTAGTAAGTCATTCAGATCAAGATGCGTTCTTCTTCAGGGCCTTAGAGTCAAAAGGAATATTCCTGAATGCACCGCAAATTGAAGCCGTTAAACATTATAAAGGACCGATACTAGCATTAAGCGGAGCGGGCGTAGGGAAGACAACGCTGATTGCCAGCCGTACAGCTTATCTCATATCAGTCCATGAAGTATCCCCTAAGCAGATACTATTAGTGACCTTTACTAAAAAAGCGGCAAACGAAATGAAAGAACGGATCTCTCGATTGCCAGGACTGACACCATCAAAAGCAAACCAGATTACAGCCAGTACATTCCATGCTTTCTTTTTTAAATTGCTTAAAAGTCAGGGTTACGATCAGCAGGTACTGAAAGAAGACAGGAAGCGTGTGCTCATCAAACTCATTCTAAAAGAAGTTGGACTGAAAGATAAATACCCAGCCGAAACGGTACAAGCTTATATATCAGGCTTCAAACTTCATGCAGAATCTTTCCAAGGGGCTGTAGACAATGAACTTCATGAGGTCTTCAAACAATATGAAGAGTGGAGAATATCGCATCATTATTTAGATTTTGACGATATGCTGCTTGAAGCTTATCAATTGTTAAAGCGGTCCCCAGGCCTGCTTCAGAAATTAAGAGATCGATTTCAGTTTGTAGCTGTCGATGAATTCCAGGACACGAATGATCTCCAGTATAAGCTGGTCAAAATGATAGTTCATGAGCATAACAATATATTCGTAGTCGGCGACCCCGATCAAACTATCTATTCCTTCAACGGAGCGAAATATGATTACATCATGGAATTCGACACACAATTTCCGAATACGCAAGTGGTGACCATGGATACGAACTACCGATCCATTCCAAGCATTGTCGGTCTAGGAAATGCTATCATCGAACACAATCAATACCGCAAAGAGAAATCGCTGAAAGCCTCGCTTTCAGGTGACGGTCAGCCGCAATATGTAAGACCGAGTGATACTGATGATGAAGCGAAGATCATAACAGATCATATTAAGATGAAAGTTCAATCAGGTTATGCTTACAGTGATATTGCGGTTCTGTATCGAACGTCCAGCAGCGGGAGGGCCATACTTGAACAATTCATTATGGATGACTTGCTATTTACAGTGAGTCATATCGGTGAATCTTTTTATGAGCAAAGTTTTGTGAAACCGCTTATTGATCACTTACGGCTGTCTATCGATCATAGAGATATTAAGGCCATAGAGGGCATACTTCCGTCGATGTATATCAATCGAGATAAGGGAAAAAAGCATATAGAAGATTCAGAGCGCGCCCGTCGCAAGAAATATCCATTAATTCATTTGAAAACGTTAGAAGGCATTCCCGCATTTCAAAAAGACAAGATTAGTGAGCGCATAGCCTTAATTAAAAATATAGCTGACATGAAACCTGTCAGAGCCATTCGAGTGGTTCGTGAACAGGTTTATGATAAGTATGTTGAAACCGATGATAAACAGCCGTTTACTACACATAAGGAAATGATCACAGAGACATTGGATGAATTGGAAAGCTCGGCTAAACGGTTCGATACGATCCCGAATTTTCTGGCTCATATAGCTGACATGGTGAATAAATATGCTCACTTGAAACAACATGCAAGCAACGACAGTCATGCTG
The DNA here is from genome assembly GCA_964447355.1 of uncultured Paenibacillaceae bacterium. Classification (GTDB taxonomy): domain Bacteria; phylum Bacillota; class Bacilli; order Paenibacillales; family CAYUSG01; genus CAYUSG01. Next base: position 7,093 of record CAYUSG010000137.1, on the reverse strand, counting down.
TTCGGCTGTCCACCATTCACGCATCCAAGGGATTAGAATTCCCTATCGTGTATGTGATTGGAATGTCTGACGGCATCTTGCCGCACAGCTCCAGTTTTGACGATACGATACAAAGTGACAGACAGGATCATCGCAATGGATCGCAGCTCAATCATGCGCTTGAAGAAGAACGGCGGCTGGCTTATGTGGCTGTAACTAGGGCTCAGAAGGAACTATATCTTAGCTCGCCCAGGTACTATCGGGGGAAAGAGGTCACTGTATCTGAATTTTTAAGGGATGTGTTTCATTCTAGTGAAATGCAGTCATCTCGAGGGAAGATCAGAGAGAACAGGCCATCTTTACAACATCATCATGCTTCATCAGGAAAAGGAAGCCGGACTACAACGGTAGATGCTTGGTTGTGCACGAATTCAGAATGCAAAGGCTGGATGAGAATGAGCACGCATCAAGAGTCATTAGTGCTGTCACGGGAATGTGCTATTTGCAATTCTCCAATGAAACGGGGAAGTAAAACCATTTAACAGTAGAGTGTGGCCTGGATTTTACATGCTGCAGGTAAAGGAGTCCATAATGTAAAAAGAGGTTGTTCGAAGTGGAAATGGTCTTGAAATTAGTAACTAAGAATGCCGATATATCAAGGTTGTGAACAGGATGAGGGGTATCCAAAAGTCGCTAATACGACTTTCTGGATAGCCCCGACCAAGATTCAGATATATGTAATTCTATTTGGCGTTCTCATCCGGCTGGTGAATACCAAAAATATTTCCTTCGGTATCCAGGTAATAACCCTGCCATGCCATGCCAGGTAAAGCGTGTTTCGGTAAAGCTACCTTGCCGCCAAGCTCTAGAATTTTGGCTTCTGCTGCATCGTAATTCTCCACACCCATTGTACATGCATAGCCATTCATGGCTTGTCCCGGTTCTGGAGCGGGTCCTTGACGTCGAATCAAAGCGCCGTTGATTCCAGGCTCCTTCGCATCGCCGGTGACAGCCCCCCAGTAAGGCATTCCAGCATAGTCACTCCAATCTTCAAACGTCCACCCGAACACCCCGCCATAGAATGTCTTCGCGCGTTCCATGTCATCTACATGAATTTCAAAATGAATTAATCTGCCCATCGATTCCCCTCCGATTTTTAACTTTTTTCCGTCATGTAATATATTCCACTATGTATTGGATTTCCCTTTCTCATTATTGTAATAAGTGAGCTGAATTATTCAGATACACATGGTTTGTTACTTATGGCCATATCTTTAAATTAGAGGAAAATGGGTGAATACGTCGAATGAATGAAAAGCAGTATATGACATGTTTAGGAGGTTGGGTGGATGGCAGCAACGAACAGTATTTTAGAATGGACTTTAGTATCGGAGTGTCCCGTGCCCCAAGATGTTAACATGATGTTGGTGACGGGAGAAGTAGCGGTTGCCGCGTATAAGACATTCCGGGATGTTGCGATTTTTACGAACAAACGATTAATTGTAAGAGATGCGCAAGGCCTCACAGGGAAAAAGGTGGAGATCTACTCATTACCTTACTCCTCCATACATATGTGGTCTACTGAGAACGCGGGTGGATTTCTAGATTTTAATGCCGAGGTTGAATTGTGGACCCGAGCAGGCCATATTAAAGTGAAATTGCAAAAAGGGGTAGACGTTCGAAAGTTTGACATGCTTATCGCTGATGCACTTTTACGAGATTAATTTGCACCTTTTTAAGGGTGGGACGAACGAAGCTGTAACATTGTGTACATATTTCCACCGATAATGGCAAACTCATTGAAAAGCGAGGACGCAAAGCTCCAGGCCTAAAGGAATTGATCCTATGGCGGCTGAGCTGCCGAAATGGTTGTGAAATCTTGTTTATAGCAAGAATGATCAACTCCTCCGAGCACTATTGCAGACACTTATTACGAGAAGCGAAGGAGTGCAGTTGTAAATGGATCAGAAAATGAAAAATGGTGTTATGAGCTCATTGAGCCAAGTGACTAATGGCTTTGGAAAAAAGGGTGTGAAGTTTAGTTTGAGAACTAAAATCATGCTCAGTGTCATATTTAGTTTGTTGATTTCTTCGCCGATATCGGCCTTTATCAACTCTCAGATCAAGCAATACGTTAGTGGGAGTTATGGTGTCTACATCAACACATCGATCAGTTTGATTGTGACTACAGTCATGATTATCTTTTTCGTACAGTATTTAATACTTAAACCGTTAGGCAAGGTAATCGAAGCGACAGACAAGGTGGCAAATGGTGATTTAGATGCTACGCTTGACCATAGGTCAAAAGATGAGCTTGGACAGCTGGTGGAATCGTTTAATTTGATGGTACATCAATTGAAAGAGTTGATTGGGAATATAAACGCAACTTCGGAACAATTAGTTACTTCTGCTGACGCGTTAGCCGTTAATACAAAGGAAACATCTGTAGCAACGAATCACATTGCTTTGGCGGTAAAAGAGGTAGCCGATGGCTCTGAAGTACAAGCAAAAGGTGCAGAAGAAAGCAGCAGAGCAATGGAGGATATGTCCAGATCGATCCATCACATCTCGGAGACAACGACCCTATTGTCGGATGTATCAAGCGCTTCTTCAGATGAAGCTCAAGCGGGTCGTGAGGTCATTCAGAAAGTTGTTGATCAGATGAATGTGATTAAGCGGTCGGTGGATTCAGTCAGTGAAGCCGTGGCTATCTTTGAACAAAGGTCGAATAAGATTGGTGAGATTGCGGCCATGATCTCAGAAATTGCCTCACAAAGCAGTTTGTTGGCACTTAATGCATCTTTTGAAGCGGCTCGAGCTGGTGAACAAGGCAGAGGGTTTGCTGTTGTAGCCCATGAAGTAAAGAAGCTGTCAGGTCAATCTGAAGCTTCATCGCATCAAGTGATTCAGTTGACACAAGAAATACAAGCCGAAACACATCGCATCACTCAAGCTATACATACCGGAACAGGTGAGGTGCAGTCAGGCATAAGTGTCGTTCATGAAGCCGGTGAAATGTTCGTTAAGCTGGTAAAATCGGCAGAACATGTGGCGAGCCATATTGAAGCAGTGGCATCTACAAGCGAAGAGATGCTGGCTGGTTCTCAAGAAGTATCTGCATCTATGGAGGAAATGAGCCGTATCTCGAAGAGCGCTTTAATAAACACGCAGAAGGTATCTCATTCGACGGACGAACAGTTCTCTACGATACAGAAAATCGCGGATTCTACTATGGATCTCAGTGAAATAGCGAAAGAGTTAAGGGGCATGATTGAGAAATTTAAGGTTTAAAAGGCAGGGTGACATGGATACAGCGAAGAGGCATACACACAACAAAGAGGCTGACTGAAAAATGGGTATAAATGAGGGGATAAGTAAGCAGGAATGCCAATATATTAAGGTTATGGGGGTGTCCGAAAGTCGCTAATTCGACTATTGGATACCCCTTTTTATAGTGTTAAGCTAGTGGCGGTTTACAAGCATATCGATTGACCCGCCGTTGGTAATAATCTGTATGGCTGTGGCGAAAATACGAGACATACTTAAGGTTGTGAATTTAGGGTACGCCTCTAGGTTATGTTGAATGGTATCGGTCACGATGATTTGTTTAATATAAGGATTCTCATTTAACTTGTCTATACAATGGTCTGAGAACAAGCCATGTGATGCGCATATGTAGGATGCATGAGCCCCTCGTTTGTGAAGCTCATTGACGACATTCAGTACTGTGCTGCCCGTATCAATGATGTCGTCCACGATGACGGGTGTCCGTCCATTAACGTCTCCAATGACTTGAACAGTCTTGGCATCCTCCTGCGGCTGGCCTTTGATCATGATTGCAAAGGGAGCTTGAAGATAATTGGCCAGACGTTCTGCCATTTTGGCACGGCCCGCATCAGGGGATACCACGATGGGATTAGTAATGTTGAGGCTGTTTATTCTCTGCGTCATCAGGTCAAGTGCAGACAGGTGATCGACTGGGATTTTGAAGAAGCCTTGAATGGCATCCGAATTCAAATCCACTGTAATCACACGATCTGCCCCTACGGATGTAAGCACATCGGCGATCATTTTAGCTGAAATGGCATCCCTTGGCGCTTTTTTCTTGGCTTGCCTTGCATAACCGAAATAAGGGATAAGCAGGTTAACGGTTCTGGCTGATGCGCGCCTTGCAGCATCAATCATGACCATAAGCTCCACCAAATGTTCGTTAATGGGATGAGACAATGAATGAACGATGAAGATGTCGCAAGTTCGGAGCGGTTCTTGATAACGGACATATACTTCTCCGCTTTTGAAACGAGAAATATCCACTTGGCCCAGTTCCACTTCTAGATGCTGGCAAATACGCTCAGCTAAAGGTCTATTCGATGAGCCTGAGAAAATTTTGATATGTTCCACGAGCTACCTCCCAAGTTTAATAACGGCATAGATCAGATGTTACGTATGCACGTTTCGTAGATGTAAACAATGAATTAATCCAATATTGTCCATAATATTTGTTATTATACCTATAATTTTGTCGAATGTCATGGGGGATAGTCAAAAGGAATTAGGAGATAAGGCTTTCTACTCAGGATGAGCAGGGACTTCTGTTCCAATAGGCTGCGGTTCAGCTTCGCTTATCGGTTGGAGTAAATGTAATTCACGTTCCAGGGATTGGACATCAGTTAGTCCCATTCTGCCCAACGTAATGAAATGAATGACCTCTTCGAGTGTGTAGAAATGGCCCATTCGTTTAGCGCGCTGCAGCAAATAGTCTGTTTCTACTTTCCAGCCGTGGTCCTCTTGGTTGTGTCGTCGCAGATACATGTAGTGCGAGCTGCTAGTCGAGAATACACGCAACCGCTTAGCGCGGCAGCTTCTTAAGAAGATACCGTCGTCGTCAATAGGGACATCCGCAAAGGGGATTCGCTTAAGAATAGATTTCTTGATTACAAAGGTAGCACCATGAACGAAGTGTGTATAGCGGTGTTCTTGATGTGGAAAGCGTTTAATGAGCAGGTTTTCCCCTTCTATGAAGGTATAATAAGAACGTTTCCCCACGACATGGGCTTTCTTGGTACGGAACACGGGCATTATCTCTTGTAAGTAGCATGGGCCGTAGTAGTCATCGTGATCGAATTTTGCGATATAGTTGTATTGGGCTTGTGAGACAGCGAAATTGAGACATACACCTAGCGAGGTGTCTTGTGGAAGCTGGAATACCCGTACATTGGGATAAGCAGCGGCGCGGGCAATGTATGCATCCAGGTCCAAATCATCGCGGTTTAAAATAAGGATCAACTCTTTGGCTTTCCATTCCTGACAGTGATAATTGCGAAAAATATTGTCCATAAATACAGGATGGTGTGTGCATGTGATGACGGAGACTCCCGGTTCAAAAGGTTTTCGTTTTTGACGATTGCGCTTTTTGGATTTGCGGCGGGGTGACTGTTTAGTAACCTTTGTGGACGTTCTTTTGCTGTTGCGAGATGTTTTGATTTTTCTTTTCTTAAGAGGGGTAACCTTCTTCTTACGCCTTCTCATACATCAATCCTCCCGTCAACAAGTTCTTGTAATTAGGATATGAATGAGGCTGGTTAGGGGTTTGGACTAAAATGGGGTAGACTGACAAGCGTTTACTTTCCTTGACACGAATAGTTGCATTAAATATAATTGTCTAGTCAATTAAATAGATAAGGGGTTTATTTTGAAATGCAGAGCAAGAGATACACGAATGTATTAGATGATTCAGCTGGCTTTCTGTTAGGTGTAACGTATCGTAAAATGACGAACTTATTTCATCAAAGATTAAAGCCCTACGGCATCACTTCGGAACAGTGGATCGTGCTGTATTGTATTCATGAGAATCATGGGCTAATGCAGAAGGATATCGCAGAGCGAACGAGCAAGGATCGACCGACAATTACGCGTATTCTTGATGCGCTAAGTTCGAAAGGACTGATTAAGAAGGAAGCGGGGATAGACGATAGAAGATCGAATCGGATCTATGCTTCTGATGAGGGCAAGGCTTTGATTGAAGAGACTGCAGATATTGAGCATCGTACTGTAGCGGAAGCAACAGCGGGCTTAAGCACAGAAGAATATGAGCTGCTGATAAAACTGCTGAACCAAATTGGGGAAACGATAAAGCGTTTGTAGAATAGGAGAACCAAGACATCATGATTGAACAGAATGGAACTATACTGGATAGACAACCGCTTTGGACGCGTCCATTTATCGTTATCACTGTGAGTTACTTTATGTTATTTCTATGCCTTCAGATGCTGCTTGCGCCGCTTCCAAGCTATGCGAAGGTACAATTCCAACCGAGTGACTTTATGGTCAGTCTTGTGACCAGTATGTTCGCATTGTCGGCGATTGCGGCACGCATGCTGACTGCCAAGTTGATGCGGAAGGTGCATCGCAATGTGCTGCTGCTTGCGGGCATTATTATTGCCGCAGCGGCGACAGCTTGTTATGCAGTGGCTGATTCTTTTGCAGGGCTGTTAGGGCTCCGGATTGGGTTCGGCATAGGCTTTGGCATAAGCAGCACTGTAATTCCAACCTTAGTCTCGCAATTAATTCCGACACGGCGGATGGGTGAAGGGATAGGTTATTTTGGTCTTTCTACAAGTCTGGCCATGTCGCTCGGCCCGTTGATCGGACTGTCAGTGCTGGACAACTATGGCTTCACTTTTCTATCGTTCATGGGTTCGGCCGCAGCCATTGTGATGGTTCCGCTGCTGTATGGGACGCGGTCGTTGCCGCCGCAGCCTCAACCCTCTCATGTTGCGATAAGCGGCACGAACGATAAGCTTAGCCGCATGGTTTATCTGGCGGCCTTGTTAAATGTATTGCTCTCGGTAACCTATGGAGGAATACTGAGCTTTATAGCTTTATTCGGTAAGGAAGTCGGTCTTGAACATGTTGGATTATTCTTCTTATTTAATGTGTTTACAATTATCATAGTTCGTCCTATTTCGGGACGGTTATTTGATACAAAAGGTCATGCCGCCGTTCTAGTACCTGGTGCGCTGAGTATGTTAGCCAGTTTAATTCTACTCTCCTACTCAACGAATGTAGTGATGCTATTGTCGGCTGCACTGCTGTATGGCTTAGGGTTTGGAGC
>CAYUSG010000136.1:0-10070 GCA_964447355.1 uncultured Paenibacillaceae bacterium | reverse complement strand
CGCTGTTAAATAACGACCATTAATATAAATAAACGCAAATCTAGAGCACGGACCGCAATACGATTTGCATCCTACTTTAATCTCTGCATCCGGGGCAAGCTTTTCGAGCTTTGCCAGTGTTGTCTTCATTTTCATATGTTTGCACTTGTCGCATACACGTATATCATTGGCCATAAAAAGCCGTCCTTTCTATGGTAAACCTTTAGTGGTCGCCATGGTTGCCTTTGGATGGATTCGTAATCACAAATCCTTCTTCCGGCAAATATAAATAATCGATTTTAACTCCATCCAGCAGCGGCTCGTCTTGGGCTAGAATGACATCAATCCCTTTATCGGTTTCAACTACGATTTCATTCTCTGCAGGCTCTGCCAAATCCAAGCCATAATGAGCATGGTCACCATGTTTATGTGTAATAAACACTTTGAGCTTTAGGGCTTTGTTCGCTTCGTTATCTAATTCCTTCTGAATGATTTTAGCAGCATTGCGTGTGATTTTACATTTCATCTGAGTTGCCAACTCCTACATTTTTATCCCTTATTGTATAGAAACCCGCAGTATAAAGCAACAACTATCGATGCTACTGCTATCGAAGCTTGTGGCAATTCAATCCTTTATTTATGATGGATATATGTATCACTTCGAAAGGAGCCGTCACTATGTCTGAAACAGAAATGGAAGAAACGCTGGGACGCAAGCAAGACTACAGCTTAATCATACGCCCTGCTGCGTGTGAAGAGGAAATCCATGAAGCCCACCGTATCGAAATGCAATGTTATCTTGTAGAAACTGCTGGCAGCTTGGACGCTTTTATTGAGCGCTTCCGTCAAGAGCCGAAGTATTTCTTGCTCGCTTACGAAGGCGAACGAATGGTAGGTATTCTAAATGGCATTCGCTTACAGCAACCCGATCTTGCGGATGAATCACTCAAAAAAGTGAAGGGCGTAGCACACAATGGCCGTCACTTCTGTGTTCTATCCGTCGCAGTACCTTCCGAGCACCGAAGACAAGGAGTGGGCAGCAGGCTTGTGCAAGCATTAATCAAACAAGCCGCAGCAGATCGACTCAAGTCGATCGAACTAATGTGCGAATATCATTATATCCCCTTCTATAAGCAGCTAGGATTTATCTACAAGCAGCTATCTGCTTCCCAGCACGGTGGGATTCAGTGGCATGAGATGACGCTCGAGCTGGAAACGACTGGTCCGGGAATTGATTCATAATTCGCACAACGATACTAACTAATACAAGCGCCGAGTGCTCTAATCGCTGTACCTTTAAACCACTTGGCGCCTGAATACTGCTGCTGCCTATATTGTAAGACCTGCCAACATAATCGATGCTGCACGCCCGTATATCTCTGGGAACATAGAAATAGGTAGCGGATTCACTCCCCTGCCTACCTCTATCGTAAACCCTGGTCTGCGAAATTCTTGTATAAACCAATCTTTATACCCTGCATCACTGCCCGTCAGCTTAATCGCCTGATAGCCGCTTACTTTAGCCAGATGTGCAGCAAGCTGTTCCGACCTATCAGGCTCATGATCACGGTAGTTCCAATAGATTTCCTCTCCTTGGCTGTGGAAAGCCATCGTCAGGTGAAAGGAATGGTTTCTCGTAAATGCAGCCATCGCCTGAGCTTCTGGTTCAGTGAGCGGCGCTTTACCCGTATAATCCCTGGAACTTGGGCCTTGAGGAGATCTTCTATTCTTCTCCGCTTCCCAATGGGCCGGAAATTGATCATTCAGGTCAACTCCGCGAATGTTCGCTTTCCAATAGGCGAATTGATAGGAACCATCATTCCAATCCAGAAGTTCTCGATAATAAGGGTGACTTGGCGTAACACCTTCTAATACAAGCTCTACCCCATCGGGATTCACCATCGGCACAATCCAAAGTGACGTTTCTTCAAAGAGCTGCGGAATATCGTAACCCCGGAATGTGTCTCTTTGATCATAGGCTCTGGCGTAATCTTCAACAAATTTCATCAACAGTGCACTGGTGATCCATTCATTGGCATGGAATGCGCCATTATAATGAATGATCCTTTCGCCTCGCCCCAACTTAATCCCAGGAATGGACTTGCCCATAACAGATTTACCGATATCATAAACCTCTATAAAGGGATAACACTGCTGCAAGAGCCGAATATCTCTAACCATCTCTTGATATCCATAATCTGTAGCCGTGTCTACAATGCCGTGTCCTTTCGATATCGGCAGAATGATCGTTTGACCCATCTTCAGCCTGCGCGGATCCACCCTCGGATTCGCAGCCATTAAAGCATGCACCGATGCACCAAATCGTTTGGAAAGTTCATCATACGTATCCCCGGCTTGAATCACATAATAATTCGTAACTCTGCAAGGAATTTGAATGACTTGCCCCGGTACTAAGTACGCAGAAGGATCTAACTGAGGGTTCACGCTGTATAACGAATGAATATGAACCGCAAAGCGGCGTGCAATACGCTGCAGGGTATCCCCCTTCTGAACGACATATGCAAAAGTCATATACTACAGCCTCCATCACATTACAATTGATGTTATAACAAAGTATTCTAGCGGTTATGAAACGGCATAATATACTTCGGTATTTGGTTATATGTGCTGAAAGCTGAAAATATGATCAACGAATAAATTTCAAATAGCGCATTATGAAATGGATTCAAAATACGAAAAAGCTAAGTAATCTTCGGGACCCGCCACACAACAGGTGTTACGGTCACCTCATCATCTAACCATCGCTCTGCGATCCTTCGGAACATCTCTGGATCTCCACTGCAACAGAACTGATGAATCGGCAGCCTCTTATTCTCTGACAGTTGCCCGCTGTGATACAGAATAGTGCTAATTTCTCTAGCGGTTTCTTCCGCAGAGCTGATAATGCCGACCTCCGGTCCCATAACCTCAGCTATAGGCTCACTTAAAAATGGATAATGCGTACAGCCAAGAATCAAACAGTCCATCGGATCTCCAATGAGCGGGGCTAACGATTGCTGCACCGATTCGAGTACATGTTCGGATCGATACAACCCTTTCTCTACAAGTGGAACCAATAAGGGGCACGCTAAACTGTACACCTGAATCTGCGGTGAAATTTGCTGCAGCGCCTTTTCATATGCGCCGCTGCGAATCGTTCCTTCGGTACCGATTACGCCCACACGATGGTTGCGCGTCTTCTTAATCGCTGAACGCACACCCGGATGGATCACGCCCACGACTGGAACTGGACTGATGTCTCTTATATCATCCAATGCGACCGCAGTAGCTGTATTGCAAGCAATCACGATCATTTTCGGGTGAAACTGCAGCAGATACTTCACAATTTGCCTCGTATACAGAAGCACCTCATCTGACGATCTAGGTCCATACGGCGCCCTTGCTGTGTCTCCAAAATAAAGAATTTTTTCTAAGGGAAGCTGTCTCATCACTTCTTTGGCTACCGTTAATCCGCCAACTCCAGAATCTAATATTGCAATCGGTTGCTGCACAACACACCGCTTCCTTTTCAGTTAGTTTGTATCGTTTCACTAATAAAGTATGAAGGTAGCTCATGAAAGGTTAATCCAAGAAAAGGTAAACGTCATGCTGATCACCGAGCAGCCTTTAAAATAAATATTTGCAGCATCGTAATGATGACAAAAGCAGTTAATGCTAGAAATGGAATCGTAATAAAGCCCAGTAGATTGATATATTCAATCGTACATGGCACTAAACCGCAAGCATCCTCTGTTCCTTGAAACCAATTCGTTTTTTGCTTCAAATAATGAAATGTAGACATGCCCGTTCCAATCACGGACAATGGAAGTACATATAAAGCCTGTTTATAGTCTTTTCTCACCGCTGCAATACCTAATATAAGCACTAGCGGGTACATGAGAATCCGTTGATACCAGCAATAGGTACAGGGGATATATTCTTTAACCTCTGAAAAATATAAACTCCCCATCATCGCAGTTAATGCAACTGCAAAACTTAAATATAATCCTTGCTCTAAGATAAAGGGCTTTTTCATTATTTACCACCTCATGTTTAATAGCTTGAACTATTGTATCACGAATTTCGTGAAATAGATGATGAAATGAGCAAATATAGAGCTCATTCTACCTTTTGTTATCAAAAATGACTATAATCCTGCTCTATAGAAAAATATTACTAGTTGTTGTAGCAATCATATTGTAATACTATAGTAATTGTACTTATCTGCCGATATATATAATATACCCATTTATCACGTTGCAGATAGTACGAAAGATTCTATTTCATGGCGACTAGTTATGATCTGATACTTATTGCCCTGCATGACTAGCGCTTCATAACATCTAAGGAGTATTTATACAGCATGTACATCACACTTTTCATAAAATTAGCATGTTCAATAGCCGAGGCTATGGCGATTCTCTTGCTTTCATTCTCACTCTTTCGTGTCCCCCTCAGCTATGCATGGAAGAAAATGATTCTTATCTCATTCATTCTTTCTACCATTTCGATCTATCAACGTGAATTCCTTGATCAGGATAACTATGCTTTATTAACAAGCATCATCGCTTACGCTCTGATCATTCGATTCTCATTCATTACTTCAACCTGGTATTCTTTTCTACTTTGCATTACAGGTTACTTAAGTTATGGTATTCTACAGACCATACTAGTGCTTCCTGTTATTGCACTGGACTGGACCACACCCAACTTAATAGAAACGAATTTACTGCACGGATCGTTACTCCAACTAAGTACCGTTGTATTCTCTATACTTATCGTACTAAGCCTTCAAAAGTACAAAGTTGGTTTTATGTTTATGATCAAAAGGCATTCGCTAAAGGAAGCAGTCAGTGGCTATAACTTCTATATCAGCGGCATTATCATCATGTCTATAGCCGGTATGCAGCTTTCTTTTCTATCCTTTCGTGACAATGCACCTATGATTTACTTCTTCATTACCATGATTATTATCTTCGCAATAGCTTTATGGACAACCTACAAAAAGAATAAGAAAGAGATTCTTGAGAAATATGAAAGGTTGAGGAATCATGACCAATTTCATTCCTAGGTTATCTCTCCATATTGCCAAATCGATAAGAAAACATCATGAAGGTGCAGCTTCTGAAGACATTTTAAAGTATGCTTTGATTGTATTTATTAATACGCTCAGTATCATCGCATCCGTACTCTTGGTATGTTCCATTACAGGCCATGTGAAGGAAGGAGGTATCGTACTCCTATGTTTTGCACTGCTGAGATACTTTAGCGGCGGGGTGCATCTCCATTCCTCCGATGCCTGTACATTGATCTCGTCTGTGATGCTCATCTTAATCGCACATACGCCGTTTGCATACTGGCAAATTGGCTTCATCCTAAACGCGGCTGCTCTTATCCTTATTGGCCTGTTGGCCCCAAAAGGACTGGAAGAGCACCGCAAGATTAATCCGTCATATTTGTGGGTGTATAAGCTTCTAGCTTTGATTATAGTAGGCATTAACTTTTACATCCAAGATCCAATTCTTGCAATGACTTTCTTCATACAAACCTTAACACTGACCAGACCAGCTTATACCGCTGTAAGATTTCTGGAAAGGAGGGGAAACGTATGAAGTATTGGATCGCAAAAATCGCTAACGGTATGCTGCTTGCTCTTGCTATTGGTACTGTAACAGTTGATAGTATGTTTTACGTGCACCGACCCGAAGTTCCGACAGAATTAAAGCGCTAATTACTCTAAAACTGAACAACAAGCAATGTAACAAGTAGCTGCTGGACATCCGGCAGCTTCACTTCATTCTAGGGGTGATCATCATGCAGAAAATACCAGCACGAAAGCTTTCTAAACGCAACTCAGACTTTGTCATGATCGACTCAGCCGATATTCTGAAAATTGTACGATTAAAGGATCAAGAATTTATAATCTATACAAAAGACGAACAATATGTATTCCATTTCGCTTTCGACAGTATCGAAGAGATGCTGTTTGAGGACGGCTTCCGCATGCTGGACCACAGCAATATAGTGAATATGAATCACGCCGCAAGTTATGACCCCAAAAAGGGTATTGTCTACTTAGGTCACCCTGAGCAGCAAGGAACCCTGACGGCATCCGCAGCCCGTATCCATAAAGAGCATATCCAGAATGTTATTCAAATGCTGCAGACTGCCAAAGCAAATGAAATCAATGATTTCCTTCAACCTCCTTTTGAATCCCAACCACCTGAATGTATCCAGGACGGGGACACCCTGTTCTTCCGTTCCTATGCAACGATTCATGCTGTGAATGAACGCAAATTAGCCGAGCAAAAAGTTAAATATATGGCTTATCATGATGCCTTAACAAGCCTTCCCAATCGGTTAAGCTTCTATGAACGCCTTAATGATTTGTTAAAACAAGTGAATGGGGACACCGTATCCGGCATCTTATTCATGGACTTGGACCGTTTCAAAGTGATCAATGACACACTCGGACATGATGTTGGCGATCTGCTGTTAAAGCACGTGGCCAAGCAGCTTACAAGCTTGATTGATTCAGGTGATATGGTCGCGCGGTTTGGGGGTGATGAATTTATAATTCTAGTCAACCAGCGGCAATCCGCTGAAGACATTATCGCAATAGCCAACCAAATTCCAGAACTATTAAGTCTTCCCTTTATGTATAGGCAGCATAAACTGTTTACATCAGTAAGCATCGGCATCAGTTTATTCCCCGAACATGGAGCAACACCTGAGGTACTAATTAAACAAGCTGATACAGCTATGTATCAAGCTAAGGATCGAGGCGGGGATACATACGAGTTGTATAATCCCGATATGGATTATCGGTCCATTGATAAGCTGTATATGGAGTCTGCACTTCGAGATGCGGTCATGGGCAAGCACCTTTCTGTCCACTATCAGCCGTTCATCGATTTATCTACCGACCGTGTATTTGGCATGGAGGCTCTCATCCGTTGGAACCATCCTGAATTAGGGTGGGTATCTCCAGGCGAATTTATTCCCATGGCAGAAGAAACAGGGCTTATTGCGGGTGTTGGCCAATTCGTTATGAAGACCGCGTGTCAGCAGACTAAGACATGGATTGACCAAGGCCTTCCGCCGCTAGTTGTCTCCGTTAACATCTCAGCACACCAGTTCCACCAGACGGGGTTCGTTAAATTTGTTACAGATACGCTAACTGAAACCGGTCTTCCAGCTGAATGCTTGTGCCTAGAAATTACTGAAAATATCGCCATGAAGAACATTGACTATGTCATGGAGACCATGAATGCATTGATGCAATTAGGGATTAAAATTTCAATTGATGATTTTGGCACAGGATACTCATCATTCAGTTATCTTAAACGTTTTCATGTTCATACTTTAAAAATTGACAAATCGTTTATCAGTGATGTCACCGAGGACGAGGATAATGCTGCAATCGTAACAGCCTTAATCGCCATGAGCCAGCAATTAAAAATTAAAACCTTAGCCGAGGGCGTAGAAACAATAGAGCAGCTTAACTTTCTAAGACAGAAAGGCTGTGATGAAATTCAAGGTTTTATCTACAGTAAAGCTTTACCTGCTAAAGAATTCGAACAATTAATGGTTGCAAACCTCACCCTTGACGATGTGATGTCTCAAAAATGCTAGCATAGAAAAGGGTGCCCCAGTCGATCACGACCTAGGACACCCTTGAATAATAGATAATAAGTACGCAACGCATTAACTTCCTAAGTTTTCATTCTTTACCGCGGATGTTGTATCGATCGCCTGCGGCTCCTCGCTTTCAATCGAAGCGGCTGTTTCTTTCCGGGATTGATTCCAGCTTTTTATATCACTAACCACGTGGTTGACTGTTTCCTTTGCTTTACCTGTCCATTCGCTTGTTTGTTCACCTACGACCTTTGCGATTTCCTGACTTTTCTGCCCTACCGTTCCCGCAATTTCTTGTGTTTTCTCACTGACGTTATGATAACCCTCGGCTATATCTGTTCTAAGTTCTTTTCCGGATTTCGGCGCCAGCAATAAAGCGGTTACTGCACCCAATAGTCCACCTACGACTGCACCCAACAAAAAGTCCTTACCGTTCATGTTATTGTTGTCTGCCATTTGAAATCCTCTCCCTTATTCAGATTGTGGTTTGTTATCGGTCTGTCGATACTTCTGAAGCTTCCCCCAGATCTTTAACCCAATGGATACCCATTCCATCGTGTCAGACACCTTAGTGGCGTTTGATTCTACCGCATGACTGGAATTGGTGGCAAAGGTTCGGGATAAAGAAGCGGATACCTGTTTGACCGATGAGCTAACTACCTGCACGGCTTCCCCGACGTCATGAGCAGAACTGAAGAATGCATCCATCGCCTTCATCTTCTGATGCACATCCACCGTCACTTGATTCGTATTGTGGATAAGCTGCTTGATTTCCTTACTCATGTCATCCATCTCAACCTGCAGTTTCTGCACCGTCTGGTTTACTTGATCCAGCGAGGTTTTGGCTGATCTTAACGTCTTGATAGCGTATAAACACAATGCAGCAAACGCTATTGCAATAACAGCAATACTTAAATCAATGATCACGCTGCCTGCCACCCCGCCTTCAAAGTTAAATTGGCTAATAGACGAATGCCTATGACCTAAACTATTATAAGTATAACACACATGATTGGTGCTTGTCCTAAGGCGATTGTTTCTTCCATGGCGGATCTCCCTGCTGATGAAGCCAGCGATTAACCTTATAGACAACAAATGGAACAACTGCGACCATCACAGTCAGAAATAAACTGAACCCTGTTGGCAATCGTTCTAGAATAAAATGCAGCATAACCTTCTCCTTTCTCCTATTGAGCTTCCGATTCAATGACAGACCCGATATTGCGAACGACTGATGAGACATCCACTTCAATCGAAGCACTGCTGAAGTAATTCTCTCCAGTGTCCCAATCGTCCTTAATACGGTTCCATGCATCGTAATGATCGGCTTTCAAGTAGTTGCTAAGCATTAACACATCCGTCTTGAATTCCACTTGTGTTTTTCCAATGACCGCCTCACATTGGCGTACAATTTGCTTTTCTATTTGCGATTCTAATTCGGCTATCACATTCGGGTCCAACATATCAACCTGCTCTAGTGCCTCAACAATCAATCCTTTTGTTTCGATCTGAATCTTAAATTTTATATGCTCGGGATGACTGACGTCTGCCTTAATGGTGCGGCTCGCCTCCTCCACCTCATAAATGATTAAATTGTCGTGAATCATAAATTCAATGATCCCCCCTTCTACTTCCCCCGTAATATAATTACGTCCCTCAGTTTCTTCTTCACCCAAATACCCAACCATTTCATTCGTTGCTCCTTTAATCACAGCATTTCCCGCAACTTTGACGCCATCATTGCCTAAGATTATTTTCTGAACAATAAAGCTGCGTTTCGTTAACATATCTTCATTTATATCACCTAGTCTAGAGGTCGGAGACATTCTAGCATTTTTGAAGTAATTCTGTGATATGGATTCAATATATTGGACCGGCACCATTTCATTGATTGCCTGAATTTCTAGAGTATCTTTCGCCGTCCCTTCGGCGATCATTACCTTGGTCCCGCGCCGCATCTCTGGATGACGGAGGAAAAAATCCAGCACGTTAGGAAGCTCCCCTGCTTCCGCTATTTTATCGGAAACAATAATGATCTTAATATGTTCATAATAGGGGGAACGGCTCGTTCTTGCCGCTACGGACCGCACCATCTCCATCATCGAATCGCCCTCAGAAGAGATGTTAAAATAAGCTGGGATGCCCGAACTTCCCTGTGTGCTGGCTGTGCCGTAGCCTTTAGGGTTAATGAACTGCTGAGTTAGCACAAATCGATGTTTGCCTTGAGGCTTATTGGGCGCTTCCTTCTCCGCACGTTCTTTCACTTCATCATCCGAAACCAAATCGATAGCAACGCCTACGACGAAACCACGTTCTTCAATTTCTACCCGGTCCCAGCAGCCTGATGTCATAAGTAAACATAACATCGCCATCGTATATCTCAACGCCTTCACACATTCCCCCTCCTCGTATAATAGTTTTAGAAGCTCATCTTAAGTCAATTTCCAGTTGAT
>CAYUSG010000135.1:0-10315 GCA_964447355.1 uncultured Paenibacillaceae bacterium | reverse complement strand
TTTCCAATAAGCTGCGGACGCGTCTTCATTTTGTGTCTGCAGCCACTCAATATAACGGCCAAAAGGTACAACCTCTGGAAGCGATAGTATAGATTCCGCCTCGAGCTGTTGGTAGATTTGGAAAACTTCTTTAAGGATGAGAGGCAAACACCAGCCATCCATCAAAATGTGATGAAAGCTCCACACTATATGATAGGAAGAAGGAGCTGTTTCCAGCGCAGTCACTCGCATTAAAGGCCCCATCGCAAAGTCAAACCCCGCTGCTCGGTCTTCTTTTTTGAAGTTCTCAATATAGATCTCTTGTTCTTCTATATTTAGTCCGCCAATTTGTTCATATCGAAGCTCAAAAGGTCGTTCCCTGAAGACAATTTGCAATGGCTGTTCTGAAACAGAGAACGAAAATACAGTTCTTAGGACTTCACGCCGTTCTATCAAATGCTTCAAGCTTTTTTCAAACAAGCTCACTTGAAACCGTCCATTTATGCTGAAAGAAAATTGTTCAAAATAAGCTTCTCCTTTGGGATCTTTCATACCATGGAATAACATCCCTTTTTGCATGGGTGTTAAGCTGTATATATTTTCTACCGCACCTATCATTGAAATCTGCTTCTGAAGCGTTTCAAATTGTTCTAAACTTAAATAGCTGTATACCATGTCAGTCGGGGTGAGCTCTGAATACTGCCTATCCGAGCAGTGCGCAATAATGTCTAACAAGTATCGTTTGAATTGTGTTCCCACTTGTTTAATTGTGTCTGGCTTATAGTCCTTGACACTGTACTCGAAATTGATTTGAAGCTTCTGATTCACAACCATACCAGTGATATTTAACACATACAGGTTTTGGCCGTTAGGACTCATGGATGCGCCTACTGCAAATGGCGACAGGCTCATCAGATTTTCAGGGATATCCGCATCGAGTTGTCCTAAATAGTTAAAGCTGATCTCAGGTTCCGCAGACCCCATCTTAGAATCCAATGATAAGGTCAAATATTTGAGAATGCCGTATCCGATGCCATGATTCGGAATCCGATGCAAATGCTCCTTCACCCGTTTAATTTGGGTAGACAGCGCTTCATGCCTAATATCCAACACTACAGGAAACTGTGTGGTAAACCAACCGATAGTGCGGCTTACATCAATCTGATCGACAACAGATTCTCTTCCGTGTCCCTCTAGATTAACAACCACTTTATCCAGCCCTGTCCATTCGGACATCGTCAAACCTAGTGCCGTCAACAATAAGTCATTGACCTCAGTATGATAAGCCTTGTTCGATTGTTTCAATAATGCTTGCGTCTCTTCCACTGTCAATGTAACTGTGAATTGAGCGTTGTCTGCAACGAGAGATCGCCTCTCGGTTTGCATATCCCTTGGCAATCGCTGTTGACCTATAGCTTCGATCTCTTTCCAATAAGCTACTTCCTTCTTAATTGCCTCACCCTGCGCATACGTCCGTAAACGCTTAGACCATGTTAAAAAGGAATCTGTCTTCGGTGGCAGGACTATAGCTTTCTCTTCCAAAGCTTGATTATATCCAGCTGCTATATCCTCAAATAAGATGCGCCAAGATATACCATCAATAACCAAGTGGTGTATACAAATCAAGAGATGATCTCCGTTATTCGTATGAAATAATCCAAGCTTAATGACAGGTCCGTTCTCCAAGTCGATTGAGCTTTGAATGTCATTCGCTTTAGTTTCAATATACGCCCCTATCTCTCCCTCGTCTGAAATGGCTGCATGAACATCGAATATATCCAAACTAAAAGCTTCACCTTCATCATCACTCCGATTCCATGCATGATATCCGTCTTCCTTCTTCTTAAAAACCAGCCGTAAAGCATCGTGATGTTCGACGATTTTGACAAATACCTGTTGAAGAATCTCTGCATTAAATCCTTGTTCTCGATATAGCATGACCGTCTGGTTCCAGTGATGCTGATCAGTGAAATGCTGTTCGAAGAACCAGCTTTGAATCGGGGTTAAGGTCATTTCTCCTTGGACAGGACCATTCTCAATGCGCCTGCTGTTAATTGTCACCTTCTTGCTTAATTCAGCAATACGCGGATAGCGGAAAACTTCTTGCATGTCCACCGTATATCCAGCCAAGTTCAATCTTGAAACCATTTGAATCCCTTTGATCGAATCGCCTCCCAGTTCAAAGAAGTGATCCTGAATCCCTATCCTCTCTACACCTAACAAACCCTGCCAAACGGCAACCAGCGCTTCTTCGATTTCATTTCTTGGGGCGGCGTACTCTGTACCCGTCTTCATCTGCAGTTCCACATCTTGTAATGCCCTGCGGTCGATTTTGCCGGTTGGTGTTAAAGGCAGTTCTTCCATTTGTATAAAGTAAGAAGGTACCATATATTCGGGAAGCTCTGTCAGTAAGTGCTTTCTGATCTGTGATATGGTCAATGCTTCTTGAGCTGTAAAGCAAGCGCATAATGCTTTATCCCCTGCGTGATCTTCCCTTACCACCACCACGGCTGCTTGAATCGGTTCGTATTGTACGAGCCAACTTTCGATCTCACCTAATTCTATGCGATAACCGTGAACTTTAACTTGGTGATCCAACCGGCCTAAATACTCAATGGTTCCATCAGACAGCCATCTGGCTAAATCACCTGTCCGATACATGCGCTCACCGGGTATTAAGGGGTTGTCCACGAACTTCTCCGCTGTGAGCTCTGGTTTGTTCAAATACCCTCTAGCCAATCCAGCACCAGCAATACAGAGCTCACCTGCTGCCCCGATCGGTTGCAAACCGATCTCTGAACTTAAAATATAGACAATTGTATTTGCTATCGGTTGACCAATCGCCGGACGCTGCACCCCAACCTCACATTGGGCCATCGTTGCGCAAACCGCAGCTTCAGTGGGGCCATAACAATTAAAAAACAGTCTGCCGTTGCCCCAACGCTCCACAAGTTCTTGAGTGCATATATCGCCACCTACAATGATAGTCTCTAAGCTAGGAAGGGGCTCTGGTTTAAGAACTGCCAAAATAGAAGAAGGGATAGATAATGTCGTAATTTCCCGTTTACTTAACACGCCAATAAGATCAGGTCCAGGTAATAAAGAACCTTGTTTTTCCATATATAAACCTGCACCCGCAAGTAACGTCATAAATATTTCAGATACAGAGACATCAAAACTAAAGGATGTAAACTGCAAGATGCGACTAGTCGGTTTAATTTGAAAGCTTTGTATTTGCGCTTGGGCTAAGTTCACTATAGAATGATGCTCAATCATGACACCTTTTGGCTTTCCAGTTGAACCAGAAGTGTAGATCACATACGCCAAATGATTGGAACTTCTATGAGTTGCCTCACTTGTCACAGCCCTCTTATTGATTAGAGAAAGCTCCATGTATGTAGCATCATCTTCAAGATCAATAGTCTCACCCTTGAACTCAATTTGATGCAGCAAGTGGCGTTGGGTGAGAAGGAGCTCTACCCCACTGTCTTCGAGCATATATTGAATTCTATCTTCAGGATATACAGGATCAATCGGCAGATAAGCTCCTCCCGCCTTTAAGACACCTAAGATACCGACCACCATCCCCAATGAGCGCTCGGTCATGATCCCAACAATGCGGTCAGGACCCACTCCTTTACCACGCAGCAAATGGGCCAATTGATTGGCGCGATCATTCAATTCTCGGTAAGTCAACTGCTGGTCTTCGAACACGACGGCCACATGCTCTGGCCTGCATTCCACCTGTTCCTCAAACAGCTCGTCGATCATTTTGTTCTTCGGATAATCCGCTTGAGCAGCATTGAAATCCACCAATAGTTGCTGTTTCTCTTCCGCTGTCATCATCTCTAGCTCTCCCAATCGCTGCTCAGGATTAGCCGTAATCGCAGATAGCAGATTGACATAATGGTGGGACAAGCGCTCTATAGTCTCTTCCTTAAACAGCTTCGTGCAGTATTCCAACGTAAACGCTATACCCTTGTCTGTTTCCATAGCGGTCAGAGTAAGATCAAATTTGCTGACCTCGTGGTCAGTGTCCCATGGAGATATAGTCAGTTCACTTAGTTCCAGCACACCCATATCGGTATTTTGCAGGACGAACATGACATCAAATAACGGATTGCGGCTCATATCTCGTTTGAGGTGGAGTTGCTCTACCAGTTCCTCGAACGGATAATCCTGATGTTCATAGGCTGCTAGCGCGTGCTGCTTCACTTCCTCTAAGAATTCTAGGTATGTTTTATCACCTACAGGAAAATTCCGCATCGCCAACGTGTTTACAAACATCCCCATGACATGCTCTAAATCTGCATGCCTCCGACCCGCTACTGGCGATCCCACTACAATGTCTTCCTGCCCTGTGTATTTAGACAAGAGAATTGTATAGGCGGAGAGCAAAACCATGTATAATGTGCCACCGATTTCTCCGCCGAGTTGCTGCAGTTTCTCCGACTGCTTCCCATCCACAGTAAAAGAGAAGCTGGCTCCTTCAAAGCTCTGGATGGATGGTCTAGAATAATCTGTCGGCAAATCTAACACCGGCAATTCCCCAGACACAGCATTCAGCCAGAATTGTTTTTGTTCCTCCAGCACTTCACTTTGGAATTGTGCGTTCTGCCATTCTGAATAATCCTTGTACTGCATGGTCAGCTCAGGCAGTACTGCTCCGTTATATAACGCAGCCATTTCTTTCACTAAGATCCCCATCGTCGTTCCGTCTGAGATAATATGGTGCATGTCCAAGAATAGAAGATGTTCCTCTGCGCTAATCTGAATTAAGCCGACTCTAAACAGCGGCGCTGTCGCTAGATCAAACGGCTGGACAAAGGCTTTAATCAACTTTTGTACTTCGCTGGCAGCATGGGGCATCTCTATCGTTTCTATCTCGAAATGGAAAGTCGCGTGTATTTTCTGCACAAGCTCACCGTTCACCATCTCTAATGATGTGCGCAAAGATTCATGACGCTTAATAAGCGTTTCAAACACATCCGTCAAGGCTTCTTTATTGAGACGCCCTGCGATAGATAACACGGCTGGCATGTTATAGCTGATATCACCGCCTTCCAGTTGATTTAAGACATACATCCTTTTTTGTGCTGACGATACGGCATAGTACGCCTTAGCTTCAGCTGGCGCAATGGCAGTATACACATTGGTCTCAGCATCCTCAATACGTTTAGCGAGTCCTTGAATGGTAGGATAAGTAAAAACCTCTCTTAATGGAACGTTCACATTAAACTCACGATGAATCTTCGATACCAGTGTAGTTGCTTTTAAGGAATGTCCGCCAAGCTCAAAAAAGTTGTCATGAATTCCAATCCTGAAAGTGGTGACAAGACCCAATACCTCCTGCCAGATACGCACGAGCTTTTCTTCCGTTATATTTCGCGGCGCGACGTACTCCGTTCCCGTTTGCAGCTTCCCTACCGATTTCGGCAGTGCCTTGCGGTCTATTTTCCCATTCGGGGTCAGAGGCATCGCATCCAATTGAACAAAGTAAGATGGAAGCATATAGTCTGGCAGTGCTTTACATAAGTGAGTTCTAATCTGAATTACGGACAAGTCCACGTTGGCTGTAAAGTAAGCACATAACGCTTGTTCTCCTGCTCTATCTTCAATGGCGATCACAACAGCCTCTTTAATTTGTTCATGCTTTGTAAGCTGGCTCTCAATCTCACCCAGCTCGATACGATACCCGCGGATTTTGACTTGATAATCAATCCGACCCAGATATTCGATATTTCCGTCCGACAGCCACCTGGCCAAATCCCCCGTCCGATACATTTTCTCCCCGTCCCTAAACGGATTTGACACGAATTTCTCCGCTGTCAGTTGAGGACGGTTTAAATAGCCCCGAGTCACACCTTCCCCAGCCACGTACATTTCTCCTGGTACACCAATTGGCAGAAGACGTTTCTGTTCATCCAATATATAAACGCTTAGTGTTGGGATGGCTTGTCCAATGATACTCTTGCCCGCTTCTATGTCCGTATCTGCTATTTCCTTGTAAGTAACATGAACCGTGGTTTCTGTAATACCATACATATTGATCAGCTGCGTTTGTGGATATTTAGCTTTCCACCCTTTTAAAAGTTGCGGGTTTAATGCTTCTCCTCCAAAAATAACGTTTCGCACCTTTATATCGCTGGTTTCACTCGAAAGAGCCTCATGCATCAATTGATAAAAATAAGTCGGCGTTTGATTAAGTATCGTCACTTGTTCATCGATTAACAGCTGTAGAAATTGCTGCGGGCTTTTCGCCGTCATCTGCGGGACTATGACCAATTTCCCACCGTATAACAGAGCCCCGTACATCTCCCAAACAGAAAAATCAAAACAATATGAATGAAATAAGGTCCACACATCTGACGCATTAAAATCAAAATGATTTTTGCTGTTAAACAATAAACGCACAACGTTTTTATGCTCGATCAGTGTGCCTTTTGGCTTACCTGTAGTTCCTGATGTATAGATCACATAGGCCAAGTCACTTGGACGGTTTGCTGATGGTAAATTTGAAGCCTCTAAGCTGTTAAATGCTTCGACATCTAATAACACTAGTTCGCCTGTAAAGTTAACCCGATCTTGCTCATTCGCTTGCAGTAAAAGCACTTGAATACCGGAATCTTCAAGCATATAACTAATGCGTTCCTGCGGATAAGCTGGATCAATAGGCACATAAGCGCCCCCTGCTTTCAGGATTCCCATGATGCCAATAACCATTTCCAATGAGCGCTCTACCATGATGCCTACCATTTTATCGGGTCTGACGCCCTTATGACGCAATACTCTAGCCAGTTGATTAGCTCGTTCATTTAATTCGCGATAAGTGAGTGCCTGGCCTTCAAAGACCACAGCGGTATGATCTGGTGTACGTTCAGCCTGTTCTTCAAACAGCTGATGAATCGTTTTACCCTTAGGATAATCGACCTTTGTATCATTGAACTCCATCAAAAGTTGATGCCGCTCTTCCGACGAAAGTATCTCAATATCACTCAAACGCTTCACAGGATCAGCCGTTATCTCAGCCAACACATTAACATAGTGATCTATAAACCGTTCCATCGTCTCTTCCTTAAACAGCTTCGTACAGTATTCCAACGTAAACTCTATACCCTCGTCCGTTTCCACAGCGTTTAAGGTGATATCAAATTTACTGATGGGATGATTAAGTTGTTTCCAATTAAAAAGGAGGTGCTCTGTTTCTTTCGCTTCAGTTTCCATGTTTTGCAGCACAAACATAGTATCAAATAGTGGGTTACGACTAATATCTCGAACCACCTCTAGCTCATCGACTAGCTTGTCAAATGGATAATCCTGATGTTCGTAAGCATTTAGTGCATGCTGCTTCACTTCCAACAGTAAGGATTTATAGGTTTTGCTTCCATTCGGAAAAGTTCGTATGGCCAGCGAGTTGACGAACATTCCTATCACATGCGTAAGATCTGCGTGCTGTCGTCCAGCAATGGCTGATCCTATAATGATGTCTTCCTGCCCCGAGTATTTGGACAGAAGAACGGAATAAGCAGACAATAAGACCATATATAAGGTGGTTCCTGTTTCAGCCGCGAGTTGGTGTAATCGATCAGTATACGTCTTACCCAGTTTGAATGTTAAATGGTTTCCCTCAAAGCTTTGAATAAGCGGCCTTGGGTAATCCGTTGGCAAGTTTAAGACAGGCGGTTCTCCCCCAAGTGTTTTGAGCCAATAGTTTTTTTGCAGATATGCTTTCTCCGATTGCATCCAAGCGTTTTGCCATGCAGCAAAATCCTTATATTGCACCTTTACTTCAGGTAAATGTTCATTTTGATATAAGGTTATTAACTCCTTCATAAATAGGGACATCGATGTGCCGTCAGAAATAATATGATGCATGTCCAATAACAGCATATGCTTATTACGATCCGATCGAATCAAGCCCACTCTAAATAGCGGAGCCTGACCTAAATCAAACGGACGAATAAACGACGCTAATATCGATTTCACTTCAGTTGGGCTCATTTCCGAATCGTAGTATTCAATCTCTGCGTTAATATGCTTATGGATTCTTTGCACAGGTTCACTACCCACCTCAACAAATGAGGTCCGCAAGCTTTCGTGCCGTTTCACAAGTTTATTTATAACGCTTTTAATTTTAGATCTATCCAGTTCCCCGAATATTTCAATTCCAACCGGGATATTGTAGGTGGTATGGTTCTCTTCAAGCTTACCTAACACATACATTCGTTTTTGAGCTGAGGACAATGCGTAAACTGCTTGTTCAGCTACGGGATCAATCGATGAATAACAGCTGGTTTCAGCTTGATTTATTCTTTGTGATAATGCTTTAAGGTTTGCAACGTTAAATACGTCTGTAATTGTGAGTTCAACTTGAAACACCTCGTTAATCTTTGAAAGCAGCATCATCATTTTCAAAGAATTGCCTCCGAGCTCTAGCAAGCGGTCATACATGCCTAATTGCTCAACACCGAATACTTCTTTACAAAGTGCTATGAGTTGTTCTTCCGTCTCATTTTCTGGCAGCCTATTGCTGAGGACATTCCTGGAATTTGCTAATTGGCGGATGTCCTGAACAATCGTTTCAAAAGCTCCGTTTGCATATTGCACACTTAATTTATATCTCTGAATCTTACCGCTGGTTGTTTTGGGGATGCTTCGAATCGGAACAACCTCATGGATTTCAATTCCCGCTTTACGCAGCATGTGACTTTTAATGTTGCACTTAACTCAATAAAATGCTCGTTCACTTTTCTGCATACTACAAATAGAATCACTTTATCAGAATGAGTTTCATGATTTAATACACCGCATGCTACTGCTTTAGTAGGTTCAGCCCCCCTTACTTCCCCCGCCAGTCTCTCAAGATCATGAGCATAATAGTTCTGTCCGTTTACAAATAAAATATCCTTGGTTCTGCCTGTTATGATCAATCGGCCGTTTCGCATAAATCCCAAGTCACCCGTTCTTAACCAACCATCTGGGCTCTTTGCCATGTCAGTGGCATCAGGATTATTATAATAACCAGCGGTGACATTCCTGCCTTTAATTTGAATGTGACCTATGACCCCATCCGGAACATAACGATCCTTTCCATCACAAATTCGAATGAAACAATCATCTATCGGTGTACCTACATCTATAAAGGTTACCGTGCCATCTGACCGGTCAGTTTCCTCAACTACTGATTCATTTAGAGTTAAATACTCTCTTCTCAAATGCACAGGTCTAAATACTTCATTTATAGGAGGAAAGCATACCCCAAGACAAGCTTCAGCCATTCCATAGACGGTATACATTACACTGCGTTTTAAACCATATGGGGCTAACGAGTCCAAAAATTGAAAACATACATCTGCATTAATCGGTTCAGCGCCGTTAAAAATCAAGCGGATATGAGATAAATCCCAATCGTTCGATTTCTCTGAATTAAAAAAAGAAAGGACATGCTGAAATCCAAAGTTGGGAGATGAAGAGATTGTAATGTTATACTGATTCATTTTATCCAGCCATAATTCCGGCTTTCTTATAAATAACGCAGGTGTCATCATAAACTGACTTATTTGTTGAACAAGAGGCACCAAATGTCCCCCTATTAAACCCATATCATGTGTTAGCGGCATCCAATTCAATACTGAATCCTGCTCAGTAAGCTTAGTACGGTTAATCATCGCATGGATATTGGTAAGTAAATTGTCGTGGGTTAATATAACGCCTTTTGGTGTGCCTGTTGAACCTGAGGAAAATTGGATTAGGGCAATATCAGAGGGGGATGATACATACGGTGTTCCTAACTCGGAATGTTCAGTCAGATTCTCAACAAATAATACGCGATCTACTATATGTCGTTCCTGTGATAAAATTTCCCTTTCGTTGTCCATATACCTATCAAGCTGATCATAAAGCGAATGATGGGTCATCAGAAATGGATTTAGTAATTGGGACCAAATGTTTAACAACTTTAGTCGATGTTCATCTGTATGTGCCGGCGTGACAGGTACCGGAATAACTCCACCTAAAAGACAGGCCCATAATACTGTTATGAACGTTTCATTATCTTCAATTTGAAATACTAACTCCTGCTTAGGCTTTATACCATGGGCTTGTAATTGATGCAAAACGATTAATGACTTATGATATAAGTCTTTATAAGATAGAAATGTGTCCTTTTTTTTCGAAATAAACGTGACACCTTTATTACCTTTCGATAAATTCAAGTGTTGAATGCTTTCAACAAGTGTCATCTAATTTTCTTCCTTTCAATAATTTTTTAAGAAAAAAATCGCAGCAAAGGCTCACACCTACACTACGATCTTCGAAATTTATATATGTCTTATAC
>CAYUSG010000134.1:0-10338 GCA_964447355.1 uncultured Paenibacillaceae bacterium | reverse complement strand
GCTTGTTTTGCCTTGATTCAGACTCAGAATACCCGCTTAATTCCGAGCTCCTATCTAGAATTTATTTGTAATTATTTTAGAACAAATGTTCGCATAATGCAATAGCGGTCCTATTCAGATAGTACCTATCTAAAAAGTGCGTACTACCCCTTTATTTGTGCCCAGTTTATACTAACCTTACTTTGAAGTAAAGGAGAGATTAAATAAAAATGAATACAGTCAAAACGTACAATCACAATCTTTGGGATCATGGGATCTCTCAGGGTTACCGTGTAAACAACAAGCTCTATATCTCGGGACAATTCTCCCACAACTCAACGGGTGAGTTCATTGGGAGGGGAGATATCAGAGCACAAACCCTGCAAACGTTGGAAAACTTAGATCATGTGCTGGCAGCTTGATCGGCGTGAGCTATTGGCCTTCCCGGAACAATGGGTTGAGATTCGCGGGGTCGCTCATATCGACGACTAACAGGCCATTTGTGGCTGTAAATAGAACAAACCAGCGCCTTCAAATACGAAGGATCGCTGGTTTGTTGAGCGCTATGAACGAAATGCCTCAATTTTTCTCTTGATGGATGGAATCGCTTCGCGGGCAGCTTGCTCACCCATGGCAATGTTAAAGGGAGACAATTTGAACGAGACTTGATTGACCGAAATATCTGGCTTGAGCACAATATCAGCAAGCTGCAGTTCATCTTCAACAATCTTCTTGCTCATCAATTCTATCGTGTTCATTATCGAACCTACAAAATGCTTGGGTTCGCCCAGTTCCGGCGTGCTCAGATCGACTGCGATGACAATATCCGCACCCATGCTTTTTGCAAGTGCAACAGGTACGGGATTCACTACTGCGCCGTCAACCAACAACCGTTTCCCGTACTTGACAGGCTTAATGAATCCGGGGATCGCCGTTGAAGCACAGATGGCGTGCGATACCCTTCCTTTATTGAGAATATAAGCTTCACCAGTGATTGCATCCGAAGCAACCGCCGCAAACGGGATGGGCAGATCCTCAAATTGAACAGGGCCAATATACTTCTCGACAAAACGGGCCATTCGATGATTGTTGACCAGCGCTATAGGATGCATGGCGAGATTCACTAATTGCCCCCACCTTACGGACGGCAATACTTTCTCGAACGCTGCAATGGGCTGCCCTCCTGCATATAATGCACCAATGAAGGCGCCTACACTGGTCCCTGCAATGATATCTATAGGAATGCCTTCTTGCTCCAGCACTTTGATAACCCCAACATGCGCAGCTCCACGTGCCGCACCGCTGCCAAGCGCCAGACCAATCTTCGGTCTTGTTCCCGGTTCATGGATACGCCCGAATCTTAAATGATGGTTAAGAATCATCTTGCCACCGCTAACAATGAAGGCGTCTTGTACGACCCGCTTTAATTCCTGAATATTGCCGCTAAGGTACGGATATACGGTCATCATATACATCGCTTGCCTTGAGATCACTGCTTGTGGATCGGATGCTCCAGATGCTGACAGGAAGTGATACACCATCTCTGGTATATCCTCTGAACGCTCCCTGAGCGGAATCAGATTCACTTCCCTCGCATTCACGCTTGGCATGCTGTCGTCAGCCGTCATAATGACATGCGTCTCCGATGTTGATTGGAGCAATTGCTGCAGCAGATCTGACGGCAACAGGTCCGCATGTTCCATGACGATCGTACCCTCTTTGGCGCCGCGTACTTTCATTTCCCAGTCATCCCGTTGGAAATTGCAGCCATCCACACTGAGTATCGGGTTGTGCGCGCGTTGCGACTGCCGATGAATTTCGTAAGCAACATGAAATTTCCCGGTTCCCTTCTCTCCAACGATGCACACCGGAGATGCCTCACGGGCTAGTTCTGTTATTTGCTCACGAAGACCCCTCATAAATCTACTGCCTCCGATGAGCGGACCGTAACGCAGCTGCCTTTCGACCTCCAACTGCCGTATAACAGCGGTGCTTCTCGAAAATTCCCCATTTACACGTTCATTCGAATCTTGAATCCGTTCAATCATCGCTTCAATCATATGCTTACGAAACGAAGCACTTCGGTCCATCAGCAGAAGGATGCCTTCCCGGGTCATTGATAGGGTATGGACTTCGCCTATAGCCTGCACCGACGCACTTACGGGTTTCCCTGTTAAACAGGACATTTCACCAACGAAATGGCCTGGCTCCAGCTTAGCCACGCTTACCCTGCCATCATTCTCCAAATAAACATCGAGCTGCCCAAGCAACAAGATATGGAAATGTTCACTCGGCTGGTGTTGTTTTAAAATGACCGTCCCGTCAGCATATACGTTGTTGCTTAAGCAGGGGGAAATGAGCTCCAAATCCTCTTCTGTTAATTCACCGATCAGCGGGTATTTTTTGAATTCATCAAATGCCATTAAATCGTTCTTGTTCATCATTCATTGCCTCTTCCACACTAATGTCCTGCTGCTTTATAAGACATAAACCTGAATTATTCCTATCTTAAGGTTATCACAGCGCTCCGCCTCTTACCATTTTTTCAGGATTGAGAACAAGGAACTGGGTAACAATAGAAGAAAAACGAATGAAAAGGTGAGAACATGTCAAGTACTGTGACCGATCATCAAGAAGCAATCAAAACCGTGCACGGATTAATCAAAGATATCGAAACTGCGATGCTTACGACCGTTTCAGAAGAGGGTTTGGTTTCCCGCCCTATGAGGACACAGGACATTGAATTTGACGGGTACCTATGGTTTCTGACGAAGAAAGATAGCGACAAATTTCACGAACTGCTTAGCAATCAACATGTGAACGTAGCCTATGCGAGTAAGTCCTATGTCTCTATACGAGGAAAAGCCGAATTGGTGGAGGATAAAGCAAAGCTGAAACAAATTTGGAATCCGATGTATGAACAATTGCTGGAAACGACCTATGATGATCCTAATCTCGTCCTCATTAAGGTAAATGCAGAAACTGCAGAATACTGGGATTCTGGCAATGCTTTTAAAATGATGACATTCTTATTCAACAGAATGATCGGCAAGAATACGGAGGGTACAAATGTAAATCAGACGGTACATTTACATTGATTGCCGCTGCAGTCAGGGTGCTAAGGATTTATTGACAACAATTTAGCAGGGACGTTAATGAATAGGGTTGGATTTAGGAGGAATCATAGGATTCGATTCATTAAACAAGGAATCGCACCCTTAACAGGACGACTCCTTTTTTATTCTACACTTATCCAATCTCCGTATAAATTTGGAACGTCACGCCGAATTTGTCCGTGACATCGCCGAATCCAGGGCTGAAGGGTTCTTCTTTAAACGGCAAATTGATTTGACCGCCTTGTCTCAACGCTTCAAAAATACGTCTAGAATGTTCCACGTCATTCGTTGTAATGCAAATGGTTACCCGCTTCCCATCTCCAAGCGGCGGTAATCCGACTGGCGTATCCGACAACATGAGCTCCGTGTGACCGACTTTCAACTTGGCGTGCGCTACAAGATTCTTCATTTCGTCAGTGAATGTATTAGGCATGTCCGGCATGTCGCCGTAAGTCGCCATGGAGACGACCTCTGCATCGATTACATCTTGGTAGAGCTGAATGGCTTCTTTCACGCGTCCTTCTAAAGTGATATAAGGGGTAAGCTTGATCGTCATTGATTGTTCCTCCTAGAGTTGGGATTCAATTTATTTTGTGATTCATAGATATAGACGATCCTACTGCCGTAAATTCATCGGTCTAGCGCAAATATATTAAAAGACGCCCGAATGGGCGCCTTTGACTTAGGATTGCTCTGTATAGCGTTTGAAATTGTCCAAAATGGCTTGCCAGCCCGCCTGTTGAAACTCAACAGGGTTCGTCTTTTCTGCATCAAACGTTTCGATCACCTTAGTCTCGCTGCCTTGGTTCACGAAGATGATCTCGACTTGCCGGCCATCCTCCATCGTATAGGAAATCTCCTCATGCAGCTTCACCGTGTCGTAAACTCCGCCAAAATCAAAACCCATGCTGCCGTCTTTCGCTTCCATCCTAGTAAGGAATGTACCGCCCACTCGCAAATCATTCTCTGCTTTAGGAGCGTGCCACTCGTCCGAGGCTTGATTCCACTTCATAATGTGAACCGGCTCAGTCCAATATGTCCATACCTTCTCGACCGAAGCTTGAACGACAGCCTCTACAGTTACTTTTGTTGATTGATTGGTTTCCATGTTAATACGCACCTCTCTTAATATTTTCATTTTTTTATGTTTCCTATTTATTTAGACGAATGAATCGTAAGAAATTCATCGCTCTAATCGCGAAGGAAGCCCAAATTGTGAAAATAATTTTGTATTGATGAAATTCTGGACATGATAGATCTGTCCATTCCGCACTTCAATCATATGAATGCCCCACGGAATTAAACCCTCTTCCTCACGGCTCGGCACATACTGCGCTAACGCAGGATACCCGCCATTAGCCGTTACCGGCACGAAACGGGAACCCTCACAATGCCAGCGTGTTAGTGAGAAGAACTTGGCCAGATCCTCCTTGCCGCGTACCCACATGGCGAAAGGCGGCATCGACATACGACCTTCCTCATGGAATAACGCGACCAGTGCATCAAGGTCGAATTGTTCGAAAGCTTCCACATACCGTGACAGCAGCTCACGGTCCGGTTCAACGCCGCTCATCGTGAATTCGTCAGAACGAGACTTCTCACGATCCATTGTGTCTCTCGCCCTTTGCAGGGCACTGTTAACCGCTGCCGGCGACATATCCAACGCTTCTGCAATTTGCTTGGAAGACCACTCGAAGACGTCCTTTAGTATCAACACCGCGCGTTGACGGGGTGGCAAGGATTGCAGCAGCGCAATGAAACAGATCTGAAGCGTATCTCTGCGAATAAGAATATCCTCTGGTGTCCCCGGCACATCCGGTGCAGGCCAGACCCAATCGGAATCCGGCAGTATTTCGTGAGGTTCAACGATGGATGCCGCAGGATCAAACTGATCCACGGGACGAATGCGGCGTTTGGCTTGTCTTAGCTTATCCAAACATAAATTGGATGCGATCCGATAGACCCATGTTCTGAAGGATGAATCCCGCCTGAACGCTTTCCAGCCCTGCCACACACGAATATACGTTTCTTGAACTGCATCTTCTGCGTCATCCATGGACCCTAGCATTCTGTAACAGTAGGAGGTTAGTTCCAGCTTAACATTCTCGAACAACTGAAGTGCTTCAGCAGTCTCGTTCATCTATACCCACCCCTGTCTTTGCAGCTAATTTTCTATGAAATATTTTTTAATTTTCGTATTGCAAACTTTCTTGTATCTTCATAGCTGTCATGCAAGCATTCTTCTAAAATCTCTTGGGAGAGAATTTTCCTCTTGGACATACTTTTAATGATTGTATGACGGCAATATGAACAAAGAGTTTGTCTATATATGTAGATAAATATAGATGGATTAATTTTAATGGATCGATTATCTAATAAACTTTCGACATCCATAAAGGCACCATGCCATTCGCCATCTTCATAAGAAACTTTAATGCTTTGAACAACTTCAAGCAGAACAGTTTCATCTTCAGACTTATAACAACAACATAGAAGGCTTAATGCATTTGCCAATTACTTGCCTTGTTTAATAAGCTGTATTGCGTAGTCATGAATCAAATTAGACGGTAAAAACTTCATCATCTCAAATGCAACATCACGAATTGATCGATTATCGTTTTCGGCAAGATCGAAAATATACTGCTCATCCAATGGAAAACGAACTTTGCTAAAAGTCCATAATAGTTCTAGCTTAACTTCTAAATTTGTTTCTTCGATACAGTGTTTCGCTAATTTTATCAATTCATCTTCTGTAGCGATTTTCGCAAAACGAAGTGCAAGACCACGGCTTCGCCTTTCTCTTGATGCTTCAATCAGATCTTCTAGTCTTGGTGAATCAAAAAATAAATTATTCTGAACCTTGGTATGTGACACGGAGTTTAAAAAGGCTTCTACATTAACAGATTTAACCGAACCTTTTTGCAAATATGTATCAACATGTTTCTCTCCAAACTTATTTTTTGCATTTAAATAGAACCAATCCATATCTAACGTATCCCTTTTTCTTAGAGCATACTCGCCTAATTGATTAACAATGCTCTTAAAGGCTGGAAATCCATCTAAAAATGTTAGCCAAGTACAAAGACATTCAAAGTTGTCCTTTACTTTACGATTGCGAGGCGAAATTAGACCGAGTAACGTATTATATTTCTCACATAACGCTTCTCTTGCTTTAATGCTGCCATCTAATGCAAATAGATATAAAAGCTCACTCAACTGGTCGAATAAGCATGTATCTAGGTTCTTTTTCTTTAATTTTTGAATTATTGCCTCTTCAAAAAAGCCCTTATCCTCGTAAAGACAAATGGCATTATACAAAAAAAACCCACGTCCACCTTCACATTGCATGTCATAGCAAGTATTGCGGAGACAGCACCATAAAACAATATCCCTATATTTTTCTCGAGAATTATTCTCTCTAAGCGCAATATATGAATTCCCGAGTCCTCGTTTGAAAGCCTCTTTGAATTGAGTTTTTGTCAATCTTCTACCCCTCAATTGCTGGTCCCCTTTTCAATACCACTAATAGAAAATTAATTGCTTACATTGTAAGATATTCGCTAAAATCTATAAAAAACCTTTTATTACCAACCTGAATTCAATCAGAATGTGCACCGCACACTGACTTTGGTGCTTCAAGAAAACTAATACAGCCTTGCAAAAACCGCTAATATCCCAATTACCCGGTTCTGATTGTGCTGAATTGTGTGGCGTATGATCCCAACCCCTTCGGGAAACGTGCTGAGGTACCTATTGCTTGGATTCCACGCATCGCTATTCCCCCCATACATCAATACCCCTATTGGAATCCCGTACTGCGCTAGGCCTTACGAACAGAGGGCGAGTAGAATACGTCACTATGCATATGCCGAATTCTGTTCCAGTTGCCTGGATTGGTCGTGTCCGGAGAGCGGTGCTCTAGAATGGCCTGATACAGGGCTGTTTTTTCCTCCAAATGGGCAATGTGAAGTTTCGCTTCCTCGAGCTTTGCGAGCGCCGCTTCTTTTTGCTCCATCATGATGGTGTAGCGTTGCGGAATGGTCGAATCCCCTTCAAGACATAAATCAACGTACTTTTTAATGACTTCAATTGGCATTCCAGATTGCTTGAGGCATCTGACGCCATGCAGCCAATTAATTGATTCTTCGTCGAACATTCGGATGTTATGCTTATTGCGCTGTACGCTTGGCACCAGACCCTTATCCGTGTAAAAGCGCACGGCGTGCTCGGTGAGTCCTGTTATCTGGGCGGCTTCCTTGACCGTATACATGTGAAATCCTCCTTGAATAAACATTTTTTCAAAATCGTCTTGACTTCGTGTAACACGAAGGTTCTAAGCTTATTGTAATGCAAATCGGCTATATGCGAAATCTCTGCTTAGCAGTACCACCCCAAGGATTCGCGGCCGTTTGCCGTTACCATTGAACAGTTAGGAGGAATCACTATGCAAACCGTAACATTAAACAATGGAGTGAACATGCCGATCATCGGCTTTGGTGTCTACCAAGTTCCCGATGCTGAAGAATGCGAGAGCGCAGTATATGAAGCACTAATGACTGGTTACCGCCTGATCGACACCGCCGCTGGTTATCTGAACGAGGAAGCGGTCGGACGCGCGATTAAGCGAAGCGGCGTGCCGCGTGAGGAGCTGTTCATCACGACCAAGCTTTGGGTTCAAGATGCCAGCTACGAAAGCGCCAAGCAAGCGTTCGCCAAATCCCTGAAGAAACTTCAGCTTGACTATCTCGATCTGTACCTTATTCACCAGCCGTTCGGCGATTACTACGGCGCTTGGCGTGCAATGGAAGAGTTGTACCGTGAAGGCACAATCAAAGCGATCGGGGTCAGCAACTTCCTGCCCGACCGTCTGGTGGACCTCATCATGCATAACGAAATCGTGCCCGCCGTCAACCAGATCGAAACGCATCCGCTCTACCAGCAGACGGAGACCACCTCATTTTTGAAAGAGCTAGGGGTTCAGCATCAGTCGTGGGCGCCATTCGCTGAAGGACGGGGCAACATGTTCAGCAACGAAACGCTGGCCTCAATCGCAGAAAAACACAACAAGTCCATCGCGCAAATCGTTTTACGCTGGCTTGTTCAGCGTGAAGTCGTCGTCATTCCAAAATCAGTGCGCAAAGAAAGAATCGTAGAAAACTTCGATATTTTCGATTTTCAATTAAGCGCGGACGATATGGAACAAATTTCAACCCTCGATACGCGGGAAAGTCTCTTCTTATCGTATCACGATCCGAAAGTCGCTAAGATGATGGGTAACTGGAAAGTCGACCTGTAAACTTCAGCCGAAACACAAACTCATATCGCGTTTATCCTCATCTATTAAGAAAGGACAGGGTCGGATACCTCTGTCCTTTCTTAACTTGAATAGCAACTATAAAAACTTGCCTTTAACGGCAATCCAGATTTCATTTGTGGAATCTGAACTATAGAGATCCGGACTAATATAAGCCCCAATCGCCGGAAGGTCAGCGAGTACATAGCCGTTAGATGGAATCCACTCGGAATAAATTCGTTTCCATGTGCTAAAATACAGCTTGCTCTATATTGGAAAATTCTAGAATTACCTTTTTTTAGATGTTACTATAATAAAGGTTAAGGATACAAATTACATATGAAGTTATTTTATAGTTCATTGGGAGGTAGAAATGGAACAAAGACTTATGGAGCAATTGAACGAGTGGTATGAAGCAGACGAACATCAGCGAATTGTCGATACGCTTTCGGCCATACCTGATGAAGAACGGGACTATGAAGCGAACAGTCATTTGGCCAGAGCTTATAACAATTTGGGACTTTACGAAGCAGCACTTTCTCAATTTGATGACATTTCTACAGCGGGCAAACTGGATTCTCTCTGGCATTATCGGGTAGGCTTTGCTCTTTATTATCTAAAGCGATATGAGGATGCAGCCCAAGCTTTCCATAGATCTAATCAGTTACAGCCTGGGGTTCAAACTACGGAATACTTTTTAAGGCGGAGCATTCAAAAAGCGGAGAAGTTGAAGAAAGAAGAGATTCGGATCGCTAAGAAGACAGCTTCCTTGGAACATGGCGGTTTGGCCAAGGGGAAGGTTCATTTTTCTAATACGTGGTTAGCTGACTTCTGGAACGACAGCCAGTATGCAAACGAATCTTATCAATCTGCACCTCCTACGGATGAACTAATTAATTCAATCGAGCAAGAGCTTGGTTACAAGCTTCCATCCTCTTATATTCAGCTGATGAAGCATCAGAATGGTGGGGTGCCGAAAAACACCAATTTTCCAACAGAGGAACCGACCTCTTGGGCAGAGGATCATATTGCCATTACAGGGATTATGGGAATCGGGCGCGAGAAAAGCTATTCCTTGTGCGGGGACTTGGGCAGCCAGTTTATGATTGAGGAATGGGGATATCCTGACATCGGCGTTGTAATCTGTGATTGCCCTTCAGCCGGTCATGATGTCGTCATGTTAGACTATCGAGCTTGCGGTAGAGAGGGTGAACCTGAAGTCGTCCACGTTGATCAAGAAGATGATTATGAGATTACCTTTCTAGCAGACAATTTTGAAGACTTTATCAGAGGCCTGGTGAGCGATGAAGCATATGATACTTCTGTGGCAGACAAAGAAGAAGCCCTAGATAAAGTAGCGCATGGCACATTTTCACCTCTGCTTACGGAGCTGTGCTCTCGGTTAACCGAAGTGGAACAAGTGGAACAGAAAATCCGCCGTATCTGTACACAGATTGTCGAAGCCAAAGGCAACTTTTCGTTTCATGCTGATGAATTATCGTATGTCATGTATGATGTGCAGTTTTGGTTATATACGAAGTCATATCCAGACACCAGCCACGATGAGTATGTGGCAGCGTATGAGAACATCATTGCGTTTGGCAAGGATTTCGGCCAAGGCGGATATGCTCCCTCCTTCATTACGGATTGGCTTGATGTCCGCATGAAAGAAGGGCGAATTGTACAGGATCATGGGAATATTCGGTTCACCGATTCGTATGCAGCGGAAGTCATTAAGAAGTTAAACGAAGCCTAGCTTCGGCGTGGAGGTCCATTAAGCGAAGAAAGCTTGTAAGGTGGTTACGATGTTTTTTCGATGGCTGTGGCGTTAACATCCCTAAGTAAAATCAAACTATATGGTTGAATCTCTGTGTTTTTTAAAAAGAATACTTTTTTATTAAGTGTCTCACCAATGACCCTTAGAGGAATTTACGTTGTATTGTTGTAAAA
>CAYUSG010000133.1:0-10424 GCA_964447355.1 uncultured Paenibacillaceae bacterium | reverse complement strand
CGATTAAACAAATGGACAGAGATTGTCCGGGAATGCCGTAGCAGTGGACAAACGGTCGCGGCTTGGTGTGCCGGTCATGAGATCAATCCGAAAACGTACTACTACTGGTTGAAACGCATTCGCGCTGCCGCGTATGAAGTTCTTCCATCACTTTCTTCTCACACCTGTCCAATCGTACCCGTAAATTTCCCCGTCTCTACGGCTGGTATGGCTCCCCCGGCGATGTTGCGTCATCGTCAGATATCATCATCCGTATGGGTACTGTAACGCTGGAGATCCGTAACCAGGCCTCAGCAACTTTGATCGAAACTACGCTAAGGGCGCTTCAACATGTTCGGTGATGTCTCGAAGGCGGAGAAAATCTATATCGCTTGCGGTTATACCGATATGCGAAAGTCAATTGACGGACTTGCCGCCATCGTCCAGCAGAACTTTCAATTGAACCCATTCCAAAACAGTCTGTTTCTTTTTTGCGGTCGGCAGCGCAATCGGATGAAAGCACTCTATTGGGAAGGAGATGGGTTTGCCCTCCTTTACAAGCGGTTGGAAGACGGACGTTATCAATGGCCTATGAACGCTGAAGCCGTTCGCTCGATCACTTCCCGGGAGTTTCGGTGGCTCCTAGAAGGTCTTTCGATCGATCAACCTAAGGCTGTGAAAAACCTAAATATGACCGCATGCTTGTAGTCGTAAAAATCCTGAAAAAGTGCATAGTTACTGGGTTTTTCAGCATTTTTATGCTATACTGGATACAGTAGAAAACGGTAAAGGGACTGTATTCATGAGCGCTCCAGAGTAGGTGAAAACACTCGAAAAACGCATAGGCGAACTGGAGTT
Organism: uncultured Paenibacillaceae bacterium; assembly: GCA_964447355.1. Taxonomy (GTDB): domain Bacteria; phylum Bacillota; class Bacilli; order Paenibacillales; family CAYUSG01; genus CAYUSG01. Next base: position 9,587 of record CAYUSG010000133.1, on the reverse strand, counting down.
AGAGAACAAACGACTCCACGATACCGTTGAATATCTCACGCGCAAACTCTATGGCAGAAGTACCGAGAAGACGTCGTCCCTTGATTTGGGGCAGATGTCTCTTTTTGATGAAGCAGAAGTCACAGCGAATCCGGCAGTGCCAGAGCCTGACCTGAAGGAGATACAAGGGTACCGACGCAAGAAATTTAAAGGTCAGCGGCTGGAACTCCTAAAGGATATTCCCCACGACAAACGGCTTTGCACCCTTGATCCACAGGATTGCTTTTGCGAAGCGTGCAACACCGCACTCGTATCGGTTGGCGAAGAGTTCATCCGAACTGAAATTGAGTTCATTCCCGCCAAAGTCAGAGCGATCGACTATTACCGCGAAACTTTTGAGTGTCGTACATGCCGTAAGAACGGGAAGCCCTACATGGAGAAGTCGCCCATGCCTTATCCGGTGATTCAGCATTCCATGGCTTCTCCTTCCACCGTGGCATGGGTCATGCATCAGAAATTCGTCAATACCCTTTCCCTGTACCGTCAGGAGAAGGAGTGGAAGACCCTGGGCGTAAACCTTAGCCGTGCAACGATGGCCAACTGGATTGGGGTTGCGTCTCGCGACTGGTTGTCGTCATTGGTGAAGCTCATGCATCAAAAGCTTTTGCAAGATAAGTACATCCATGCAGATGAAACGGTCGTCCAAGTCATGAATGAAGCAGGACGAAAAAATACGACCGATTCCTACATGTGGGTATACAGCAGCAGTCAGCATGGCAAACACCCTATTCGAATCTTCGAGTACCAGCCGGGTAGAAGTGGCAAATATCCTCAGAAGTTCCTAAAGGGGTTCAAAGGGTACCTCCACTCGGATGCCTACTCCGGGTACACAAAGATTCCGGGTGTCACAAGATGCCTCTGTTGGACACATCTTCGGAGGAGATTCGTCGATTCCCTTCCGAAAGATATACAGAGCCCGGAAGCCACCCTTCCGAGCCAAGGCATCGCATTCTGTAACAAACTCTTCGAGATGGAAAAGAAGCTTGAGGAGCTTTCAAGCGAACAACGTAAATCTGAGCGTCTGGAACGAGAAAAGCCCGTTCTGGAAGCCTTTTGGGCATGGATTGATTCCACCAAAGGAAAGGTGCTGCCCAAATCCAAACTAGGTGAAGCTTTGAATTATGCCTTGAACCATAAGCAAGAGTTTATGAATTATCTTCAGGATGGCAACTGGGCCATATCCAACAACCTTGCTGAAAACAGCATTCGTCCCTTCACCATTGGAAGAAAAAATTGGCTCTTTAGCGGAAGTCCAAAGGGAGCTTCGGCAAGCGCCGCCGTTTACAGCATCATCGAAAGTGCGAAAGCAAATGGGCTTAATCCGTTTAAATATCTTCAATTCATCTTCAGTCAATTGCCGGGAGTTCAGTTCGGTCAGCATCCGGAATTTCTTGAAGATTACCTTCCCTGGAGTCCAGAAGCCCAAGAAGCCTGCCAATAGAGCAAAGCCCACTTACACGAGGCTTTGCCTTTTTTCTATCCACCGAGTTATTTGACGCTTACGGAACATCTTCGTTATCATGCTGAAAAACAGTGCCAAATCCCTCTCTTTGGAATTCACAAAAGACTTCGACTCGCAAGATGCTTTCATTAGGAATTTAGTCAGAGCTTGTCTAAACTTGCAGGCAAGAAAGCATTATTCCAATTTAAGTGAAGATGAGCGTAATGATTATATCGGCGATATACTTGGGGCTATCGGTTATACCGTGAAAGACCAGACCAGACGTGGCAGTTCTTCGACCGGGAAGAATGCTGGAGAAATAGATATTTTCGTTTTCAGAAATGGACTACCTTTTACTATCGTTGAGGCTATGAACCTTGATTCCGTGAATACAAACTACATCAATAAACATTTAGACAAGGTGTTTTTATACGATACTGCGGGACATAAATTCAACGTGTGCCTGTTATACGTCAAGATCGCAGACTTTTCCTCGTTTTGGGAAAAGTATTCCGCTCATGTATCGAATTACAGCTACCCTGCGCCGATACTCTCGTCAGACACAAGCATTGATGATGAATATGGCTTTTCGGAATTAAAGATAATGAAAACCAATCACAATCGTTCTGGCAGAACAGTGAATTTGTTTCATATTTGCGTTAAGATTCATTGATTCATATTACTCAAATATTAGGCTTTTCTTTAAGTTGCAATCCGTCGTTATAAACATAATAGGAAATTCTAACTTTTTTAAAATTCTGCTGATACGCACATGTAGTTCCTGACTTCGTCGAAAATTATACATGTGGTTTTCATTGAAATACTACACCTGCAACAGCTAGCTCACATAACTTCTCCTTAATTAATTTTGTCAAAGCTTCCGTATATAGAAGTGTTTCAATTTCTGACCTCTTAATAATAATAATTCGTCTGCCATTACCTAAATGTCTAGCAACAATATTATGTGCACGGTTAATGTCAACAGTGTTTCCGGTTATTCCATTTGCAGCAATTAATATACCAAAATCCAGTCCCCTGCTTTTCAGTTTTTCAGCAAACCAACTCACTTCAGCACTAGATACTGCTGAACTCCAATTTTTGCATTCCACAAGAATTATATGAGGCAAAAAAGAAAAGCCTCTACTTGATCTTTCATTCCATAATGCTATATCAATCTCCTCGGTATCAAAAGCATTCATCACATTACGTTTAGCAATCGAAATCCCTGGCACCTTTTCAAATACGTAACAAGTTAGATCTTCTAGTGCCCTCCCTTTATCGGCGGTTGATTGAGCATTGTCGGATCTTAAAAGGAAGTGATCTATTCTTGGCTTGGAGTACGATGCCATTATTCGCCCTCCTTACCGTGGGCCATTAAATTTCTTTTGTTTAGGATTACCTTTACTACACTTTTGTTCGCATCAATCTCAGAAAGAAAATTTTCTAAGTCCATTCTAATTACAAGGGGGTTTAAAGATGAGCCCAAGGGAAATCTCCTGCCTGTTTTGTCGAGATAAAGAAGTAAGCCTACTTTGCTTTTTGTTGCTAGTAAGTAATTCTGCAATTGACGTTCACCCATATTAAGTGTCTCTGGTGTGATATTTCCATACTTAACTTCAAGTAAAATGGGATTTCCCAAAATAGGGTCAACATCATCGAGCCATAAAGCAAAATCTACACCTTTGTCTTGTTCAATGATCCTTGATGTGGTTTTTAGCGAGTTTAATAGGTTAGCCATGTAGTTTTCAAGCTTTACTGGTGTTCCATTCTTCCTAATATCCGATAAAGTGAATTCCCATGATTCCGGCAAGGTTATCAGTTCATTATCGATATGTTTTTTTCTATCCTTATTAGTTTTTTGTTTCTGCTTAGATTGGTTTTTAACAAATTGTTTAAATGCAAAGTCGATATTATCATAATCGCTTGAATTAGCTCTAACATATAAAAATTCGTTTAAAAAACTGGGGTATATATTTAATTCTTTCGAAAACACAATAAAAATCGGTTTATTTAATCCTTTTGCTATTCCAATCTCATAAAAAACATTTGGAGAGACATTAGTTATTACAGCTAAGAACATATCAGATTTTTTAATTTTGTCTTCAATTACGGTGGTAATATTATCTCCTGGTGATATATCAAAAATATCGATAGGACTTACATTGTTACGTAAAAGAATTTCTCTAACTCTATCACCTAGAGACTTTTCAACTTCAGTGTTATAACTTATAAAGCAATTCATATCCTGCAGTCATCTCCTAATATTTTTTGTGAGTTATTCAGGAATTTCATGTAACGTCTAGTCCGTGAACATATTCGCCAATCCCCTCATGCATCCACTTTTCGGGCAATTCAGCAAACACCTTACCAAAGTTATTCGTGATGCTCTCACTATTTCCCTCTTTTGTACAATTCGACTCCATCTTTCACAACTCCCAGCCTAACGAAACAAAAAAGCAGCGGGTTCCTGCGGATACCCCAGAACCTTGCCGGAACAACACCTCACTGAATCAAATAAGCCAGACGTGAACGCCAAAACCGATCAGTACTTATCGCCAATGCTGGGTGCACAACCTAAAAGGATTCACCGTTAGCAATGCTGGAGGCGGAGAGTCATAGTGAGTCAAAGAAGGAATATCCCGTTGCAATGTGGAATGATATAATTGATCTATAGAGCTATTCAATTGGATGTGCGAAAAATGGGAACAATTAATCCATATCGTGAGTTTGTCGCAAGCATTTCTGCTACAGAGTTTGAAAAGTATTGCTTGGCAATTTTGAATGCATACGCTGAAGCCGAAGCCCTTAAAAACTTCATCATACTCCATAATCAAAAAGTTCAAACCGGTGATGGAGATTATCAAATTGATCTGATGGCTGAATTTATGGCACTTTCTGTTAGCTTTAAAGTTATTATAGAGTGCAAGCGTTATACGCGACCAGTAGAGCGCGAGAAAATTGTAGTGTTAGCAGGCAAGGTACGGAGCTTAGGTGCACATAAAGGAATTTTAATTTCCACTTCTGGTTTTCAAAGCGGTGCAACAGAATATGCCAAAAAACATGGCATTGCTCTATTGCAAATATTCGATAAACATGTAATGCATATTCAGAATTCAAATTATAGCAATCTCAAGACAAATCAAATGTACATGGAATTTATTCAACAGTCTCCAGAATATTACGCATATCAGTGGAACTCAAGACTGGATGATTTTCCTGATAAACGAGTCTATCCTTCAGAAACAATGTTATTAGAAATTAAAGAGAAATTGCTCAGAAAATATAAAGAAAATACCGAATAAGAAAGACCACCTTCGAATTCAAAACGAAGATGGCCTTTCAAGCCGATTTATTACTGATTCCCATGTTTTTAAGTTTACTTAGTAAAAAACACAACACCGGGTTATTAACGACATACGTATACAGGTTGAGCGTAAGCGGGTTATCCAGTTGCCCCTCATACGCGTCTTCATTCATAAACCGCCCCACACTCGGATCATACCACCGGGCCCGCAGGTATTGCAAATGGGTCACACCGTCCCACAACTCCCCGGAATACCGGAACGGGTTATAGACCTGCTCTGTCGCGGCTAACACGTTCCCCCATACATCATAGTCATACTGATTCAATGTTATGCCCTGCGAATCCCGCAGTTCAACCATATCCCCATGCCCATTGTACAATACGTAAGCCTTAGTATCGTCCGCATACTGAATGGCTTCCAGCCGGTTGCCGCGAATATAGCGCGCCTTGAGATGCGGTACGCCTTCCACGATGGTCGCTTCGGCAATGATCTGGTCCCCATCATAATAATACGTTAGTAAGGGAAAAAACCTTGAAATGAATTTGAATCCAATCAAGGTTGGTCCATTATATATTTAGGTTCCTGTCTTTATTTTTGCAACAGTATATTAATTAATCTGTTATTCCCCACTTGCATAGCAAAATCTAACGGGGATCTTCCGGCTTTATTTTTTGTTGTAATGTCTGGACGATACTCCATTAAAAGTTCAACTAGGTCATAATTTCTGCCCTTGCAATTAAATACGGCTGTCCACATTGGATTATTTCCGTATTTGTCTCTAAGATTTATATCCGCGCCCTTTTCCAATAATATTTTGGCAATATTAATATTCTGGTTAACACAAATAAGATGTAGTGCGGACTGACCGTCGGAATTGGTGATATTAACGTCGATTCCATTATTAATCAGGAATAACGCAATATCCATCTTCCCCCCTGAAATTGCATAATGCAATAGGGTTGAACCATTTTTGCTTTTCGTATTTACCTCAGGCTTACTAAATTTACTCTTAAATGACTCAAAATCACCAAATTGAGCCAATGTATAAATATCTGCTTTTTCTGTTGGCATGTATCTATCTCCTCGATTACTCGTATTTGTGGCTTCTGTTTGAAGAAGGACTTTCAGGTCTGTAATTATTTGGATTTCTATACCAATCCAAGAACTCTTCTTTGGTGATTTCATCATTCATTTATTTTTCATACATTTCACTATATTTGTTCTCAGGTGTATGTCCCATATCCCATTGGCCTGCTCTTGATCGGCTTATATCCCAAGTCAATTCCTCACCTGTATTAGGATCATAAACCTTACCATCAACGTCTTTTGCATTTTCCCATACTTCATCAACTTGCCCTTTGCCATAAGACGGTCTGCTGCTAGTATATGGTTTGGACTTTACTTTCCCCGCACCCTTACCAAGACGGCCTCCACCACGGCTTAATTCGAAGTTAACTATTAAAATAGCTACTGCTTCAAAATCGTTTTGATTAAACTGATTATCTGTTAATGCATTATAATTTTCCTGCCCTATCTGATAAACCGTAAATGTCTCGACCCCTTCGGGCAGGGCTGTTTTCGCTACATTCCAACTATTTTCCCAATTTTCTTTTTTTCCAAGCTCAGAGAATCCATCCGTAAACAGATCCCAATAATGCCCCAATGACTCATGCCCCATGGGATCCCAATGTGTCAACGGATTATTCTCCACATACGTATACAGGTTGAGCGTCAGCGGGTTATCCAGTTGCCCCTCATACGCGTCCTCATTCATAAACCGCCCTACACTCGGATCATACCACCGGGCCCGCAGGTACTGCAACCCGGTCGTGCCGTCCCACAACTCCCCGGAATACCGGAACGGGTTATAGACCTGCTCTGTCGCGGCTAACACGTTCCCCCATACATCATAGTCATACTGATTCAATGTTATGCCCTGCGAATCCCGCAGTTCAACCATATCCCCATGCCCATTGTACAATACGTAAGCCTTAGTATCGTCCGCATACTGAATGGCTTCCAGCCGGTTGCCGCGAATATAGCGCGCCTTGAGATGCGGTACGCCTTCCACGATGGTCGCTTCGGCAATGATCTGGTCCCCATCATAATAATAGCGTGTCGTCTCTCCATCCTGCGTGCGTTCCACCAAAAGCCCGTCGCCGTTATACCGGTAATCCACCGTCTCTCCATCCGTAACGACCTGGGTGAGCTGATTGCGATCATCGAATGTGTTTTCTTTCGCCTGGATGCTCTGCGGCCCATTCGAATCCAGGGTCAATCGGTTGCCGCGCAGGTCATACGTGTACTGCTCGTTAAATCGAGATGTGGTAAGAATTCGGTCCAATTCGTCATAGGTGAAGTTCTCCGTGGAACCGCCGCTCGTTCGGCTGACGATATTCTGATTGGCATCATACCCATATTCATACGTCCGGATCGCCCCATTGGCATCTTGTTGCTCCAATTGAATCAACCGATGTCCGTCATACGAAAACTGGCTGTCCAGCCCGTTCGCCGCTGTCGTTTGATGCAGCAACCCATTCATGTCATACGAATAAGCAGCATCCGCTGTGCTTTCGTTCGTTCCGACAGATACCAACTGATTCTTGCTTGCCTGGCGGCGTCTCGTAACGCTCAGTAGCTTGCTTCAAGACCGCCGGTCGATGAGGTTCCATGAAGAAGCGTACCAGCCGAATCTGACCGTGGTAACCTTTCGATTTGATTTCGTCATACAAGACCACGGCGTTCAGACATCCTTCTTCCATCTGGCCCAGTATGTACGTTTTAAACGGTTCTAAGATACTGGGCTTAAGTTTCTGGCGTTCGTATGTTTTTGGACCGTCCTCCTTCAACCACTTGCCGATGGTCTTGCGGTCTCTACCGAGTTCCTCGGCAATTTGTGAGATACTCATACCTTGCTGTTTCATGTGTTGTAACACGTAGAATTCCCCATTCCTGATCATGATGTCTTCTCCCCCAATAGGGAGATTGTGTGCCGATTATGGGGAATTTTCAAGTGCCGTTATTGGGGATTTTACCACTGCCGTTCACACTGGGTGGGGATAAAAGAAAGACCTTAAGGATTACCGCCCTCAAGGTCAAGAAAATATGGGTTGTGCTTATATTAAAGAACCAAGCAGTCGAACAAGCCTCTCGAATATTGTTTGGTCGGAAGTAAACTTGAACCGCATGCTGTGTTCCTCGTGACTTCCCCCAATTTGACCAGTGACAATAACATTTCCCAACTTTGTTACTTCAAAGATGATATGAGCGTCAGAATCATAATCATCCATCCTTGAGTCTCCCAAAAGTCTTAAACTTATCTCCTTAAGGGATTTAATAAAAATTCCAAGTTGTTCCCCTGAAATGCAGAAATTCGATTTTCCCATGAATAGTCCCGACTTAACACTTATAGTCAGAGTCAGATATCCTTCAACCGTATACAAATGTTCTATAGTCAGACAGTAGTTATCCGCGCATATAATTCTATTGTCATCCTCCATCTTGCCATCCACCTTTTTACTTGAACTTAAAGTCATCAAATTGTCCTGTCTTAGTGTTATAAACAAAATGGATTTCAGTTCCGTTAATGTTTTTACTCATTTTTACCCATCCATCTTGTGCTAACCATCTCTTATCAGTCATTGTGACTTTTGTTAATTGTGTTGCCCCCTTGAGTGGGTCTGACAACACTTCTTTCATGGCTAATTGTTCATTAAGGGTATTTGCAGTTGTTCTACCTGTTGAACCTTTCCCTAATGACTTAGCTTGTATCAAATCTCCAAGATTACAATTCGTATTATGAACCCAAATTCCAAGGTCACTAACGAAGTAGGTATGAAACTCATCAACCGTCATGTTGTAAACCGTGACTTGTTTATGTTCCAGCTCGATGCTCTCAATCTTGAGTGTATTCCCATCACTCTGAACAAGCAAGTCGCCAACCTTGAGGTCTTTGACAAACGTCCATCCCTTACCTTCCACATAGAACGGATGATTGAAAGTCGACTCAATCTCTTGCCCGCCCACATGAATCTTGTAAATCTCATCCGTCTCGTGGTTAAACGTAGCCGTGACTGCCTTATAAGCGACTTCACCCGTTGCCTCATCCTTGGAAAGAACCTTATCCCCGACCTCAATATCCTCAATCGGTTTCTCCCCTTCGTCTGTAAGAACTTTCGTTCCTGCCGTGAAACAATTGCACTCCTTAACAAATATGCGCCTTCCCTTATTCCACAGCCACGAGACGCCTTCTCCGATCTTCCCTCCGACCTTGATAGCTTCTTTTGTGCCGTATTTACCGGCAACTTTAGCTCCCGGAAGCGGAATGAGCCCTATAGTGGAACCTACGCCTTCCGCCCATCGATCTGCGGTCGACAGTTCTTCCCCCGTCACATAGTTATAACCGGTAAACGCCTGTTGATAACCTTTGACTGTCCCCAAATAAGGAACGAAATCGGCGGCACAATCCCCTGCATTCCCCCAACTATCCACCCCGCAACGTCCCGACGGGTCCGTATATTTTAGCGGGTTATTGACGACATACGTATACAGGTTGAGCGTAAGCGGATTATCAATCTGCCCCTCATACGAATCCTCATTCATAAACCGTCCTACACTCGGATCATACCATCGGGCGCGCAGGTACTGCAACCAGGTCGTGCCGTCCCACAACTCCCCGGAATACCGGAACGGGTTATAGACCTGTTCTGTCGCGGCTAATACGTTCCCCCATATATCATAGTCATATTGATTCAATGTTATGCCCTGCGAATCCCGCAGTTCAACCATATCCCCATGCCCAT
>CAYUSG010000132.1:0-10700 GCA_964447355.1 uncultured Paenibacillaceae bacterium | reverse complement strand
TTGATCTGCCGCTTTTGTTGGAATTTGATGCTTCATTTTATCAATGAAATACAACGTCCCGTATGGCAGTTCGTGAAACAGCTTCTTCGCGTAACGATAAAAGCCCTTGTCTTTGTCTCCGTACATTAACAGCACAGGATGGTGAATCTGCTTTAATTGATTTGTACAATTATAGACAAGACTGAAACGGTAATACTGCTCCATGTTCTCCACATGTCCTTGTATGGCGCCGTGGTATAAATTTTTGAACGTTTGCATCATGTCAGCATTGCCCCAAGCGATTGCCCCGGCAAGTAAACGTGATGCCTTCATAGCCGATAAACGCACCGCAAGTGATATCCTGAACCTCAGCCACGCATCACTCACTTCAGACATCGCACTAATCAGTACTCCACCGAGAAATCGATCGGGATACGTAAGCAAAGCCTCTAATACGATCGAGCCTCCTGTTGAATAACCGCACAGGTAAGCTTTTTCAATGTTCAAGTGATTCATTAACTGTCTGATATCTTCGACGATCAGATCATAAGTCAACGGCTGTTTGGAAGGCCCGCTCAGCCCGTGCCCCCGGATGTCGAACGTAATGACTTGATAATACATGGACAACTGTGCCTTCTGATAATTAAAATTTTGACTATTTAATAAGGGCGGATGGATAAAAATCAGCGGTGTACCTTTCCCCGTTACATGATAATGGATGGGGTTCCCATTGATTTCATGGATTGGCATGCACATTCACCTCGATTACGTTGTTGTGTAGTACTGTACAACTCTTATCTATTAGCCTGCCCTGAACCGCCCGTTTCCATTAACGCAAACAAAAAGAGCACCCGAGAGGTGCTCTGAAATTCTGGAATTCATGTTAGAAATTAGAACATTTTGTAGCCCTGCTTGCGTAACATTTGGATGGCTTTCCCACCAATAATGATACCGATAATACCTGTAAAAAAATAAACGTAGTCAACCAACTTAAATTCCAAGAGAAAGGTACCCCAAGATTCCTTGTCCCAAAAAATAAGCAGCGCAATCATACCTGCGATATATAAATAAATGGGAAACCAGGTTGTTTTCAACAGCATATTTAGGATAAAGCTAATGCCGAAAAACAACACAAAAATCAGTAAAATTGCGATAATAATTTGTATGGCATTAATTTCCACTTCACTCTTACCTCCTGCTTGCTCTCTAACACATAATCTTACTTGATTCAGAAAGGAGAAGTCAATGACAAGCGTGCCTTTGTTATTTGCTCTCGTCCATGTAAAGGAGTAAAATGATGTAAGGCATTGAGATAGCAATAGGAAAATAAATGAAGGAGTGACTTAACCGATGAGTGAAGCAGCTCAAACATTAGAAGGCTGGTATGCCTTGCACGACTTTAGAATAATAGACTGGCAGGCCTGGAAAGCGGCAAGCGATGAGGACAGAAGCAGGGCGCTTAATGAATTGGAAGCGATGCTGGGTGACTGGACCAATCTTGGAGCCGAGAAACAAGGTAGCTCAGCATTTTATAGCATTGTAGGGCAAAAAGCGGATATTGTGTTTATGCATTTACGCGAGAGCTTAGAAGCCTTAAATGAAGTTGAAACAGCATTCAATAAATCTACCCTGGCACAGTTTACATATCCAGCTTATTCATATGTATCCATCGTTGAGTTAAGTAACTACATGGCTCAACCGGGTACTGATCCGATGGAAAACCCTGAGGTTGTTGCCCGTTTGAAACCACAACTGCCTCAAACTCAACACATCTGCTTCTATCCGATGAACAAACGCCGTGAAGGCAACGATAACTGGTACATGTTGTCGATGGAACAGCGCCGAGAAATGATGCGCAGCCATGGCATGATTGGTCGCAAGTACGCCGGTAAGGTAAGACAGATTATTACAGGCTCTGTGGGCTTTGACGACTGGGAATGGGGTGTAACCTTATTCGCCGATGATGCACTCACATTCAAAAAGCTCGTCTATGAGATGCGCTTTGATGAAGTTAGCGCACGCTATGGGGATTTTGGCGAGTTCTATGTCGGTAATATTCTTGATTACCAGAAGTTCGAGAAGATGTTGGAGCTATCCTAACAATAACTATAGGAGCCATTATTGAAAGGCATATCAAAAAGGACCTAATCCTAATAAGGGGTAGGTCCTTTTTGATATGCCTCATTTAAGCTTCTTCGCTTCCCTCTTCTGCCTGTTTCTTCTGCTGCAAATAAGCTTCTGTATCTCGATCACGCTGTCTGCCTTTTTCTTTCAATCGTTCAATTCCAGGTTGGACTAAACGATCCACTTCCTGTTGGACTGTATAAGACAGATCATAGCGGTTCTGAGCTTCAAGGAACTGGCCTACTTCCATAAGGGCGTTATACCGATCGAGCTCGTCCCGCGTTAATAATCCCCTCACTTGAACACTGCAATGACGCAAGGCTAAGCCCCCCTAAACTAAAATCGCATTTTCTTAAGAACTAGCGGAATACCGCCAATGATGTACAAATATCTCGCATCAATGATTTTCTTCATCATTGCTGCCCCGAATCCTTTGATTTTCTTATTGCCTACAATACCGATCGCTTGATTTTTCCCCAGAGAAGCCACGGTCCCTTTAATTTGCGGCTTAAATGCTGTCGTCTGCGTTCCTCTAACTAGGGAGATCAAATTCGCTGCACAGGTATCCCCCTGCTGCATAGCAATCTGAGCGGTTGGAGGATACGGTCGTCCTTCTTCATTAAACATAATGGAGCAGTCGCCAATAATAAATACATTATCATGCTCAACTGTACGTAAATCTGGGTTAACCTTAACTCGACCGCGCATGCCTTCGAAACCAGCTTCTTCAAGCAGTCGATTCCCGCGAATACCGCCTGTCCACACGATCGTGCCAGCTTTAATTTCCTCTCCATCTGCAAGGATAACTCGGTCAGGCTCACACTCTTTAATGGCTGTTGCAATTTTAAATTCAACGCCTTTATCCTGAAGGACCTGCATAGCATATTGAACAAGCTCGGGATCAAATCCAGGCAGTGCTGTCGGAGCAGCTTCAATATTGTAAATTTTGACCCATTCTCGCTTCACATCAAAACGCTTGCAAAGCTCAGGCACACGATCAGCTAATTCACCAACGAATTCGATTCCTGTAAATCCGGCACCGCCAACTACAAACGTTAATAAATCTTTACGATCTGGGTTGCCTTTGAATTTTGCAAACTGATATTCTATATGTTCACGGATAAGGTTAACACTGTTAATACTGCGAATATTCATTGCATTTTCTAGAAGACCTGGAATTCCGAACGTTTCAGGCTCGCCGCCAAGACCTATCACAAGATAATCGTAGGATAATGACCCGTCTTCAAGGATGACGCGTTTCTCTTCCGGACGAATTTGCAATACAGTTGATTTCACAAAATCAATTTTAAATTCATCGATTAAACTGGAAATATTCACACGCGCATTGTTAGGATCGTCCGTCCCCGCAGCCGGCATATGCAGGTGGGTCGTAATGTAATGGTAGTCATGCTTATTCACCAGCGTAACATCTGCTTCATTGTAATTTAATTGCTTTTGTAAGCGGATCGCGGTAACAATACCTCCGTATCCAGCACCTAAGATGACAATTTTCGGTATTTGACTCATGTCCAATCCCTTCCGTTCTCTATAAAATTTCAATAAATGAATACCATTGTGAAAATTTACACATATCGCTGTATACTGTGAGGGTTCTGTTCATATTATTCACGAAACGAACCTTCTTTATAATTCAGTTGAAAACGTATTTTGACGAATTTATCTGAATGATGTCTATATGCTGTGATGAAATGTGCTGAATTGCTAATGATGTAATTGGTTCAAATGTGTCAAACAGTTCATAATCTATGTATTACTCCATGCAATGATATAATTTTCCTCTTAAAAAGGCAAGACTCACTTTCGCCAAAATACGCTGAAAATCAGCGCCAAACCTTCATATTCCGATGTGTGGATGAATGATAAACAAGAAGGGTATCCTATAAACCATCGTTTCGATGGATTGGAGGATACCCCGAATGTATATGTGCCCTTTATGTAATGGACTGAACTCCATCACTGTCAAATGCAGCCAGTGTGGCAGCGAGGTTCAAGACAGCGGCCGCATTAGTGACTATTATGGACCTTATTCGCCTTACCGCCCGATAGATGATCTCAACATGACGGATGGATTCGATGATGCTCAGCAGCATTCGTGTCCGCATGTCATTTATTGTCCAACCTGCAAACAAACTTCGTATTATTTCGTGAATGAGTGGGATTCCTAATTATGCACCTCTGGATTGCCGATTCAGATTAAGATTTCTACGGTGAATTTCTTTCAGAATGAGTTGAATAAACTCTTCCTCGAGCCTTAAATCAACGGCTCTATTATAAGTGTCTATTAACATATCATCGCTTAACAATCTCATAGAAACGCACCTGCCCATCTCTTATTTACTTCATCTTAGCATGTGCATATTTCGCGCTTCAACACCCCTTTATCCACAACGACCTGTGGAAAATATGTGAATACTATGTTGATAAGTGTCAAAAAGTGTCTATATACCTAGGGGATAATGTGTATAAGGTTATTCACAGGTTCTTGCAAATTATTCCAATAAAATTTATTTATCGAGCCTATTAACATTCATAACCTCATCTCTATCAAGATAGATTCATAGGGTTTCATGAAAAAAAGCCCCTACTGCATCGTTAAGATGCGTAGAGGCTTGCTTCATATAATTAACATTCTTCTGGTTTACCAGCTTCATCAGCTGTTCTGAAGGAACTTCCGCAGCCGCACGTTGCTACTGCATTGGGATTATGGATGGTGAAACCGCCGCCGACATCAGATTGTTTATAGTCAATTTCTACTCCGTAAAGATATTTTGCGCTTTCCTCGTCTACAACGACCTTTAAGCCGCTTATATCGAGCTCTTGATCCGCTTCCTGCTTCTCATCATCTAAGCCCATCCCATATGAGAAACCGCTGCACCCGCCAGCTTTCACACCTATGCGTAAGAATAAGTTAGGCACCTCTTGCTCTGCCAACATTTCTTTAATCTTATTAGCCGCTAGATCAGATATTTGAATCATGAGGCTTCCTCCTTCATTAGACAACATGCTGTCTGTTTCTTCTGTTTATCTATATTATAGTATACTCTCTATACGTTTACGCCTCAAGCGCTGTAAAGCGGATTATTTGTGCAGCAAATAATATTCAAGCAGCAATACATCCAATTCTTCACTACAATGCTGCACCATAGGATGTGAAAGTCCAAGCTGGTCTCCGAGAAGTATCATTTTCATTCTCATAAGCTCTATGGCCTGTCTCAATTCATGGCCTTCTGTTTTTTCTAACACAGCAACCATTGTTCCTTAACCTTCCTTAACACATATTTCCAAAACCCGAAGACAAGTATACAGGAAAGACACCTAAAAATAATTAATGTTTTCGAAAAATAACTAACAACTTTAGAATCATTTTGACACCTTGTCGAAAGCATGTCGATGGATTTCAGCTCATCGTATTGCCCCGCCTTCGTTCAAGGTTTATAATGTAAAGGATGCTCATATAAATTCTATTATTCATCAATAGAACATGTATGAAATTAGCAAATATTGATCGGATAAAATCATTGGTAATACTACACACTTCGACCCTGCACGCTGGACCCAAAGTCTCAAATTCATGTTAAATGGGGAGGAAAAAAAGATGAGAATAGTGGAGAGCAACAATTCAAAATTAACTGAAATACAAGACAAAGTCATGAATGGTGAACGCTTAACATTGGAAGATGGACTTGCTTTATACGAATCAGACGATTTACTTACCATTGGACAATTAGCTAACCACGTGAACCTTCAGAAAAACGGAAAAAACGTCTATTTTATTGAGAATATGACGCTGTACTTTACGAATGTTTGTGAAGCCCACTGCGCATTCTGCGGATTTCGCAGAGATCCTGGACAAGAAGGGGCTTATACCTTAAGCCCGCAAGAGGTTATTGAGTACGTTGAACAGCACTATCACCCGGGTATTCGGGAATTTCATATTACAGGCGGCCACAATCAAACCGTACCATTTCAATATTATGTAGACGCAGTTAAAGCGCTGAAAGAACGGTTCCCTGATGTAGCTATCAAAGCCTATACGGCTGCAGAAATTGAATTCTTCTCACGTATTAGCGGGCTAAGCTACAAGGAAGTGTTGCAAACGTTAAAAGCAGCGGGACACGATACATTAACTGGCGGCGGCGCTGAAATTTTGTCGGAACGTTACCGCAAGAAAATGAGTGTGAATAAAGCGACGACTCAGCAATGGCTGGATATCCATCGTACGGCTCATGAACTGGGGACCAAAACGCATGCAACAATGCTGTACGGCTCTATTGAGACGCTTGAGGAACGCTTACAGCACATGATTCAAATTCGCGAGCTTCAAGATGCAACTGACGGCTTCATGGTATTCATCCCGCTTGCGGTTCAACCGATTAGCAAAAGCGCCAGTATCAAGCGGAGAACATCTGCCTTTGAAGATCTGAAAACCATCGCCATCAGCCGGCTGATGCTGGATAACGTGCAGCATATCAAAGCTTATTTTATTAATATCGGAACGCAGCTTACACAAATGGCTTTAACCTTTGGCGCTTCTGATGTTCACGGCACACTTATTAAAGAACGAATCAGCCACTCTGCCGGCGCATTAACGCAAGCTGGGCTCACTCGCGATGAGCTGGTGTGGTTAGTCAAGGGAGCAGACCGAATTCCTATAGAACGAGACACCTTCTATAACGAAATCAAGGTCTATTAAGCTGCACATCCCCTCGGAAATATCAGTTTATAAAGATCCTGCCAGTTTAGCTGCAGGGTCTTTCTGATGTGTCAGTAAGCTATCCATTATGGGTATACTACATACAATAAAGGAAAACTAAACACTATAGGAATCCGTTTCATTCTGCATTACAGTGCTGAAATACAGTTGGGATTTAATATTATATGGTTTTTTAATGGAAAGGGAAAGGAACTAGTCGCATGAAGAACATCATTGTGCTTGGAGGAGGCTATGGCGGGTTAACAGTCATACACCATCTCTTAGAAAAAGAGCTTCCAAAAGACGTTAGTATCACCCTGATCGACCGAATGCCTTATCAAGGATTAAAAACCGAATATTATGCATTGGCCGCTGGTACCGTGGCTGAAATGGAAATTCGAGTGCAGTTCCCTGATGATCCTAGAATTCGCATTACATTTGGAGACGTAACGAACATAGACCTGGAGCGAAAACTTGTGCAGCTGGATCAACAGGAACAGATCACATATGACACATTAATTATTGCACTGGGTTGCACTGACAAATACCATGGCGTGCCGGGAGCGAGAGAACATACGTTTAGTATCCAAAGCTTACCTGCCTCAAGAAGAACCTACCAGAACATAAGCGGCATTAAGCCCTACGGTCAAATCACGATTGTAGGAGGCGGATTAAGCGGTGTTGAACTCGCTTCAGAATTAAGGGAAAGCCGTTCGGATCTTAACATCCGCATTATGGATCGCGGTTCATCCATTTTGTCCCCCTTCCCCGCCAAGCTTCAGCAATATGTACAATCGTGGTTTCATGAGCACCACGTCGAGCTCGTATCTGGTGTATCGTTGACACAAGTTGCTCCAGGCGTACTTACCGATGCCAGCGGCAAAGAAACCTTGACGGATTTAACCGTATGGACGGCTGGAATTCAGCCCGTCAAAGTAATCCAAGACCTACACGTTGCAAAGGATCCTCAAGGACGTGTGCTGTTAAATGAATATTACCAAATCCCTGAGTATCCTGATGCCTACGTCATCGGAGATTCAGCAAGCTCAAGCTTTGCCCCAAGTGCTCAAGCGGCTGAAGCACAAGGTAAGCAGGTTGCTCAAGTTATACAAGCGCTTTGGCAAGGGAAAACCCCTCAGCTTGAAACCATTAAGCTCAAGGGAGTTCTCGGCTCACTGGGGAAGAAAGCGGGATTCGGCTTGATGGGAAAGCGCACCGTGATGTTAGGTCGTGTCCCGCGTCTGCTTAAAAACGGAGTATTATGGATGTCGAAGCGGCACTTAGGCTAGATGACCATACATGTTATTCATCATCATCTAATTCAAGATCATCAAGGAAATCAAATTGCTTCTCATAATCTTCAATCGCTTTGATGATTTGGCCGAATAATGCATCAGCCGTTGCTGCCGAAATCAATTCACCATTAACTAAAGCATAAGGTTCGGCATAACATTGACCGCAATTTCCTAAACAACCATATTCGATCACATCGTAATCAGGATTTTCTTCCAACCGCTTCATGACTTGATTGGTGCCATGATGCATGTTATTAGTGCAAAATTCGATAATTGGACGCATGAAGGCCTCACCTTTTCTAATCATACGGAGATTGACGGCCTCCCAAGGATTTTAAAAATCGGGTTTTGTTCCGTCGTGTATTGTACTATAATAATATATAGAAAGGAGATGAATCAAATGAGTGAACAAACAAAAAACTCCCAGTACGATGAAGTACTCGAGGTCTTAGATAAACTTCGTCCTTTCCTGCAACGTGATGGCGGCGATGTTGAACTCGTTGACGTTGAGGACGGCATTGTTAAATTGAAGCTAGTCGGCGCTTGCGGAAGCTGCCCAAGCTCCACTATTACTTTAAAAGCAGGGATCGAAAGAGCATTGCTTGAAGAAGTAGAGGGCATCGAGGAAGTTATGCAAGTATTCTAATCAACATGAACATGAAACGCCTTAACTGACTGAGTCAGCAAGGCGTTTTTTTCTGGTTTACAGCTTGCTTATTTCAACGGTAAAGAACGAATCGGATCCAGTCCGCCCGATACATCTATAATATTCCCTGTAATGAAGTCTGATCCCGGAAGACAGAGGAACGCAATCACACGAGCTACATCCTCTCCTGTACCTGGGCGCCCTCTGGGGGATTCCTCATCGGTTAAATGAAGCACCTCTTGAATCGACTTCTCCTTATTCCCGCCCTTAATATAACCAGGACATATAATATTCACTGTAATTCCATGTTCTGCTTCTTCCACAGCTAACGTTTTTGTAAAAGAGACCAGACCCACTTTAGCTGCGGCATAAACCGCACGATGTGGCCACCCTCTCGCCTCACCCGCATGACCAAAGCCAAAATGAATAATCCGTCCCCAGCCCTTAGCTCTCATATTCTCCAGCACACGATGATCCAGCTCCATGACACTGGTTAGATTCCCTTGGATCAAATAATGAATATCGGACAGCGCATATTCACCAAATGTTCGGCGCTCACGAATAAAAGGTCCGGCATTATTAACTAATATATCGATTCCATTAAAGCTGCGCTCGGCTTCGTCTACAAGATACTGGATCTGCTCCCTGTCCGTAATATCAGCATTAACAGCGATAGCATGCCCGCCATGTGTATTAATTTCATCGACTAAATCCAGCGCTTCTTCACGGCTATGTACATAATTAATAACGACATTACAACCCTGCTGAGCTAACGTCAATGCAGTAACTTTACCTAGTCCCTTCGCGCTGCCCGTAATGAGAGCTGTCTTCTTGTAATGCGACATGAAAATGACTCCACCTCCTACGACGAACCTTGCCCCCAACGTTTAATTGAAACACAATGTTCAAACGCAATCTTAACTGTTAAACATACCATTTCAAAGCCTTGCTCTAACTGTATCATATTTTTCTCTAAATTTTCGATTTCTGTTCGATCCGCATTCTTCTTTGGAGGTACGAATAAATCATCCAGCATCTCTGCGTTAAGAAAATGAATCTCTAGATTTCTAAGCTTCCTTAAATGATACAATGGCTCTTTATAAGTTTCTTTGACCGCTATTAAGTCCCGATGCAGCCGATGAAATGAATGAAATCTTTCTAAATGGCGAAGAACGGTAAAATAAGAAAACTTCGCTTTCACCTTCTCTGTTTTTACATTGAGAATTTCATTAAGGAAATGTCCCAATTTATCAAGGACTGAGAAGCTCCGAACTAACGCATTTTTATAAAAATAAACATGTTGGCGGTATACCTTTAGTTCTTCGTCACTCATGTCCTCCAGATAGACAGAATGTATCCGTTTCCTCAACTCTGTACTAGCAAACTTACTTTGTTCAAATTCATCCAACGAGACCTCTAATCCCCTGGTCCTTACTTCCAAACGGTGGTAAAGATTATACGGCACTTCCTCGTCTTGATACCTGCGTTCAAGCAGCTTAATAAAGCGACGTAAGGCCAGATTCGCTTCTTTGATGTACCCTTCATCAACCCGTTCAGGTTCATTGAAAAAGACTCTTAGCAAGTGCTCCACCCGCTTTCTTAATATCCATTCCCTCTATGAGGAAAAAGGAGGGCGAACGCCCTCCGAACATCTTCACAGTGCTTCTATTAGTCCCGTCCTAATTTCCAAACTGCAATACTGAGATAGCATAAGACAGCGAACAAACCGCATACAATGACAGCATGAATCAAGCTGTTGATTAGATACCATGTTTCAGAAGTTAAGGATAAGGCCACTGATCCGCCGCTGATGACCTGCAAGCTAACCAGCAACAAAGCCAAGTGACTGCCTTGGCGCAAGCTCTTGATTGAGCTGTAGTTCTTCCGAACTTGCCATACTAACCATATCATGAGGAATAAAATAATAAGGGCTGCTATACGA
>CAYUSG010000131.1:0-10745 GCA_964447355.1 uncultured Paenibacillaceae bacterium | reverse complement strand
CTATGTCACAAAGTGGGAATCATATTGAATTTACACCACTTGACGGGACGCTATCCTTTACATTGGGTCCACTGTTCTTATACAGACGAAAATAAGCCTTGCAAGATCGACCAAAAGATAGTATTTTGATCATGTATTTGATTTGTTGAATGCTCCCGAGTTCCCTGCCAAAGGTTGGGAGCATTTTTCATTTTTGATCATAAGAATAGCCTAATCCTCCGTCAATGTACAGAAGGGATTAGGCTATTGTCGGTTGTGTATTCGGTTTTGTACTGCAATGGTAAATGGCGAAAAACTGTATTTTTGCTGACAAACATTTTGCCGATGAACAGTTTAGGAACCGTTTTATTGCATACATAAAGCCTTTTCCATATATCTATACCCTCTTGATTATAGGCTCTAGACCCAATAGACTGTATGTTATTGGAAAATTCAAGGATACACCGTGATTCTCACCCAGGAAAAAAACATCATGTTTCAACATATCTTCCTCTAATAATTCCCAACCTTCAATATTCCAATCACCGTTTATATCTAATTTAGAATGATTTTCATTCAAATATGTTTGAATGGTCTCTTCCTTCTGAATAGAATAATTTCCATTTTGTTCATTCGAAATGGAATTAAGGCTGCATCCTGTTAATAGAAGTAATATGATAAATACTAATGGATTATGTTTCATAATTTATCTCCAAATTTGATTGAAGGAACGAACAATATAAACTGGCTGATCCCAGATTAGGCAAGGATCAGCCAGTTTATTTCATTATGGATTAAAAATCACTTGCGCTTAAAATGCCTCTTCCCCTAATGCTAACGTTGTTGCCATAATGCCCCCATCTTCCTCTCCGACCGCCATTGTTGTCATCATTGGGGGTTTGGTGGGAATTGGAAACGGTTTTCTAGGCCAAGGTAACTGATCCGGGGGATAATAGCAGTCTCCCGCCCTAATTCCGCCATCCGTATCCATTAAATCCTTATTGCTCATTTCTTCCACTTGTACATTAAGCTGATTGAAAATGGCCTTTCGTTGCTCTGCATCTAATTTCACTTTCATGTCTCAAGCTCCCTTCTTATCCACCAGATGTTTACCATACTCTTAATAGATTTGCCTTACCCTCAATGACTTCAACTTCCATATATTGAGCTTGTATTCCATTGGTTTCGGCAAACATAGCTTTTTGCTCTTGATTGAGGGGTAGTATCACGCGTTGCTTGTGCTTCAGCATAAGTTCGGACCAATCCTTCATGACCTTATAATAGTCAAAGAAAGAAACGCCTGGCTGAATTGATCGTATACCATTCTTTTTCAAGCGCGGTAATGAAAACGTTTTGGCTCCCATCTGTTTCGCTTCTGGTCCATTCAGAAAATAATTGACAATTTCAGCTGTAATCGGAGATCCTGTTTTCAATTCAATATCTAGATAAGCAGGCATGCTATTGCATTCAATTAGGGTAAAAGTATCGCCATTCATACGCAAATCGATCCCGCTGAAACGCAACCCTAGAATTCGCATAGCCTGATCGCAAAAAGCTCGAACCGCTTCAGGAATGCTCACCTCTTCATACTGTGCTTCGCCATTGCTATAGTCTGATGCCGTTCGATAATCCAAGATTCCATCAGGTTTAAGGATCTTATGAGCAGAAAGAATATTGCCTTCAAGCATATTGACCCGGATGTCCTCACCCTCGATTTCCTCCTGAAAAATCACAGGCTCATTCAAATTCTGATCCATAGCATCCAACAATTCTGGCGTTACCTTGCGACAATAGCTCCCCCCGGGTAACGGCTTGCATACAGCCTTGCCTACTTGCTCTACGAATAGCCGGGCAGCTTCTGACGATGAAGTAATACAGGTCCGCGGCATAGGTATACCTGCCGTTTGAAGCAGTTGTATCTGAAGATACTTAGAAGAACTGACTGGTGCATTCACCGTACGTACACCACTTCTTGCTAATAACGCAAGCCATGTGCGAACCGTTTCCACAAATGCATTAAATTGAACCTGTGCTATGTACTTAGCCTCCGAATCATTCTGAGCAAATAACTCGGGCGCTTGAGACATAACACTTCTGAAATACACTCCTTGTGGTGCCGGAATAACATTACCATTGTACACGAGGGTATTATCCCATAATGTATAATCATTACTATAAGGTGAACCCAGCTCTAGATAAGGTATGCCAAGTGAATCTAAATAAGCGGCCATGTGTTGTCCATGTATATCTTCCATTGGATTCATAATGATGATCGTCAATACTCAACCCTCAAATCTACACTATTTTAGCGGAGGATATATGCAACCTTCTTCACCAATCGCCATGGTCGTCGCAGTTCCGCCTTCTTCTCCAATGGCCATCGTAGTGTACATCCCCTCTTCTCCAATAGCCCAGGTTGTCGCTAAGCTTTCTTCCGCGCTCTCCTGGGTTGTGGCTAGTTCTCTTGTTTTTTTGAATCCGCCATTCAAGTTTCTTAAATCAGCTTCGTTCAAATCAATAGCCTCAATCTCATGCTTAAGCTTTTGTTGGATCGCAAGTTGCTGGTTCTTATCCAATTTAATGTTCATCGAAATCCCCCCTTTCAAAATGTAATCACTACATACTAACATCATTTTACTATTTAGGTAAATATACCAAAAGTGGTATTGACAAATGATTCCGCGTTGTAGAACGTTCCTATTCTCTTAAATCTATTTTCTCTAACAAGTAATATAAAATTTTCTCGCTTCGGGTAATGACATGCGCCTCTACAACCATTCCCACCTTCACTCGCGCTTCTTCACCTTTATTGCTGTAGAGAGGCTGATCTTCTAATGAGGCTTCCGCCACGTAATAGCTAACTCCATTTTGAGGATGTTGCGTGGCATCCACACTAACCGTTCGAATGTGTCCTGTAAGATGGCCATATTCTTGAGATGGAAGAGCTAGGAAGTTGAATTTAACCTGATCACCAGGATGAATATTGGCAATATCTTGGTTGTGCAAGGCTAATTCTACTACGAAATCAGAATCATTCTTAGGCACAATGGTTAAAATTTCGCTTCCTGTTTGAACAAGGTCTCCAGCAGCAATATCCGTAATGACATTCACTGTACCCTCAATGGGCGAGCGCACTTCTCGATCTTCCAAACTGAGCTCAATATTTCGCTTTTGCGACATTAATTCCTTTAGCTTTTCTTTGGCAGCATCAATCGTCTTAATAAATTGAACGTTCAAATCAGCCATTTGTAATTCAATTTGCCTGACTTGTTTGTTTAATTCCTTCATGCTGGTCTGAATGGAAAGCAAATATTCATTTTTATAGTTTTCAGCATTCAATTGCGTTTCTTTCATCTCATAGGCAACTGTACGAGAGTCTCCTGTCTGTACAACAAATTCTTTGAACTGCTCAGACATTTTTTGAGCTTGAATATCAAGCTGCTCTGATCTAGATATAAAGTCCTCATATTTGTAGAAAAACTCATCACCTGACTGAAACAAATTCGATTGGCTGGATATGGACTGTTCTAACAATTGATAATTGTTCAAATGCATTCTGGCGTCTTCCAGTTCAAACTCCAATCGATTAAACTCAATTTCAAAGTTAGATCTCACCGTATCCTCAACCTCTAACACTTGCCGATTAAAGCGGCTTAATTCTATGGGAGAGGAACCTAATCCATTACGACTGACCATTTCCCGCTTCAAATCCTCAAGGCTCTTTAATTCTTCGTTCGTCTTATCCATTTGTTCTTGAATCGTTTGTAATTGTTCTGATAACTGTTCCCGTTCTAATGTGTAGAGCAAATCCCCTTGTTTAACATGCTGTCCTGATGTAAAATGAACCGATTCCACGCGTGCCAACACTTTATTGGTAACCCGGCTTACTTTTTCATTAGGTCGAACGACGCCGCTTGCCTTCACCACAATATCCATTTCTCCAAAGTAACTCCAAGTTAAAGCGGCCAGTATAATGATGAGTAAAAACCCAATAAATATCGAAATAAATGGATGTGTCTTTGCCTCCATGAGTTCGCGGCTGTCTGTCATTTCATTCAAATTTTTGATGATTGGCTTCACGTTTAATATCCCCACCCGTTCACATTCACTATAGCGCTGGTTCCAAGCTTTCATCCAGCTTGACATGCCCAGGAAGCTGATCCTTCCATAATTCAAAATACTTTCCTTTGCGCTGCATTAATTCGTCATGCGTTCCGCTGTCTATGATTTCACCCTTTTCCATCACATAGATTCGATCACAACGCATAATCGTACTTAACCGATGCGCAATAATAATCGTGGTAATGCCTTCAAAGTTATTGATCGTCTCAGAGATGGCCCTTTCTGTCGTAGAATCCAAGTTACTTGTGGCTTCATCCATGATAAGAATATCAGGTTGCTTCAAGATCGCCCTAGCAATCGCAAGTCGCTGCCGTTGTCCGCCTGATAAATTGGATGCATTCTCCTCAAGCATCGTGTTATACCGAAGCGGCAGATTGTTAATAAATTCATGAGCGCTTGCTACCTTACAAGCTTCTACAATATGCTCTAAATCGGTATCATCGGATAATCCCAAGCTTAAATTTTCCTGAATCGTTCCGCTGAAGAAAAATGTTTCTTGCGGAATATAAGCGATCCGTTCTCTTAATGCATCTATTTGAATATCAAATATATTATTTTCATTGATTAGAATGTCACCCTTTTCATGCTGATAGAAATTCATCAGCAGTTTAATTAGGGTCGTTTTACCTGAACCACTTTCACCCACAAATGCGACCTTCTCACCTGACTTAATATCAAGGTTAATATCCTTTAGAACTAATTCTCTTGTCCCGTATCGGAAACCCACATGCTTAAATTGAATGTCCCCTTGCAGCGAGGTTGGTTTTATTTTCTTATCTTCATTCTCGCTTTTCTCAGGGTCCAAATCGAGAATTTCTCCCAAGCGATCTGCTGCAACAACAGCGGTTTGCATCATAGGCTGCAAATTAATCAGATTCTGGATAGGGTCTAGGAAGTAGGCGAGCAGAGCGTTAAAGGTAATCAATTGACCCATCGTTAAGTTACCCTTTAACACTTGAACAGCACCAACCCAAAGAATAACAATGCCGCCCACCGCTTGCACAAATCCTTTCAATGAAGATTGCAGGTTATTCGCTAGCCCAAGGCTAAAAATACTTCTTAATAATTTGATGAATTTGGTTTCTGTTTCTAAATTTGCTTTGCGCTCTGCGTTGTATGCTTTAACGGTTTCAATGCCATTAATGGATTCTACGATATAAGAGGTGAGAAGCGCATTGTTCTCCATTTGTTGTCGATTCATCCGCTCATAGGGCTTTTGAAACGCCCAGACAATAATGGCGTAAATCGGGATAATAATCAAAGTGATACCAAATAAAAATGCATTCTGGGTGTATAGTATAATACCGCCCACAATGACCATTAACGTATCGATCATAATCGTTAAAGTGGCTCCAGATATAGCGTCCCTCACCTTTGATGCGTCCATTAGACGTGAAATAATCTCCCCTGTTTTTCGAGTTCCGAAGAAATTCATAGGGAGATTAAGAACATGATGGTAATATCCTAGAATGAGAGACACATCCAGTTTCTGACTTAAATGAATGAGGAGGTGACTTCTAAATGCACTAAGTAAAATTTTAAAGGCAGTCAAGATGACGATACCAATCGATATAATATGTAAGGTCTTCTCAAGGTTATAGGGCAATATTTCGTCTAATAGAAACTTAAAATAAAAAGCGCCAAGGATACCAAGGAGCGTAAATAAAATGGAAGATAAGAAGATACTTGTTAACATACGTTTTTGTGGCAATAACAAACTGAAGAAACGAGTAAATAACCCCTTAGTTTCGTCGCCCTTCTGAAAAGTGGGAGTAGGTACCATTAGAATCAATACGCCTGTCCACAGTTGAAAGAAGTCTTCGGGTGTGTATTTCACAATCCCCTTTGCTGGGTCTGCGACCACCACTTCTTTTTTGCTGACTTTATGAATGACTACGTAGTGCAGTAACGACTGATCAATAACGACGTGGGCAATGGCGGGTAAAGGAAATTCACTGAAAAAGGCTTCTTGGTCGCCTTTAACTCCTTTAGCTGTAAACCCTAGTTTCTCCGCCGCTTGGATCATACCATACGCGTTCGTCCCCTGTTTATCTGTTCCAGCTACCTCACGAATTTTCGTGATCGGGTATTTCAGACCGTATTGTTTACAAATCGTTGCAAGACAGGCTGCTCCACAGTCTTTTATGTCATATTGTTTGATACAGTGGTATTTTTTCAATAAACTATCTAACATAATTATCTCCTTCGAGCTATATTCATATGTCTTGTTTGAATATGAGGCTAATAACCAAGAAACTCCAAGGATTTCTTAAGTTGGAGAGCTTCATCCGCATCTCGTTCTTTTCTTTCTAATTCCTCATCATCTAT
The DNA here is from genome assembly GCA_964447355.1 of uncultured Paenibacillaceae bacterium. Lineage (GTDB taxonomy): Bacteria > Bacillota > Bacilli > Paenibacillales > CAYUSG01 > CAYUSG01. Next base: position 4,316 of record CAYUSG010000131.1, on the reverse strand, counting down.
TAATTCGTAGTAATGACGATCCCTGCCGCTTAAGATATCCGGCTCTATCCCCGTATCGCTAATAGAAGTAGAGTGTGGACCGCCCATTATAGATGTAATAAAACGCATCCCAGAACCATCCTTAAACTTTCTTATAGCATAGGATATGTTTTTGCCGTATGTTGGCGTTCCTATCACCGTTACATTATCTAAATTCTCTTTAAGCGCTAATATAAACAACTCAGATACACTTGCAGTTCTATCATTTGCCAGTATTATGATTTGGTCGGGCTTTATGGTTTGGCCATCCTTAGCATAAACTGTATTGTTCTCATCTCTTCTAGTGGTTTCGTAAATAACTGTATCCTTATCTAAAAACAAGTCCGATATGTTCACAAAATCATCAAAGTATCCACCGCTATTATTCCTTAAATCAATAATAATATGGGGGTGTTGTGAAATCTCGGGGACCAGTGAATTAAATTTATCGAATGTAATCCCTGTCACAAAATTATCAATATCAATGTAATAAGTTTCATCATTTAGTTTTCTGCCGACCAAATGTTGTGCACTCTCTTCTCTTGATTCTACAAAGCTCTTCATTTCAGTTTCAGACATAAATGCATTGTACCGTTTGTTCTTATCTATCTCTTCTTCACTTATTTTCTCTAACACTAATGAAACGACAAAATTATCAAAGTCACTTTCTAAGTCGCCTATGTATTCTTCTCCCAGTTGATCCTTCATCATGTGTTCTAACTTTTGTGCATCATAATAACTATTTAAAATGTCATTGCGCATAATGAATAATTTATCATTCTTTGTTTCCCAGAATTCGGACAGTAAAACACCAAATATAATGGCGAAACAAACAATGAATATATTTTTCAAAACTTTAATTATAACCCACTCCTTATTCAGGATCGACAGAACGAGACGGTATTAGTTTATAATACCGCCTCAGTGCTACATATTAATCTACAATACTTGAACCTAATTCCTGAAGGTAATTACCGGCAGATTGAAGTCCGTTTCCAATATGACTTGGAATATCGCTGCCCGTTGTTCTTTCTACAACTTCATTAACAATAACCCCTGCTGCTATTAGTCCTACAACCCCCAAGATACCGAGACCACCACTAACTTTTAATTGTTCATCATGATTTAGTACAGTAAATTCACCTAAACGATTGTTCATCTCATCTTCCCCTTCCTTATCAATTCCCTGCTATCCAATTACCAAGATTCGTCAGACCGTTTCCTACATGCGTAGCGATATCACTGCCCGTTGTTCTTTCAACAACTTCATCCGCAACAATCCCAACCATAACCAGACCCACAACACCTAAAATGCCAATACCTCCGTTAATATCCTGTTGTTCTTGTTCGTTCAAATCCACAAGCTGGTTCGACCTTAGTTCCATATTTATAAGCCCCCTTGGTAAAAATCAGCTAATGCTGTTCCAAACCCAAATTGCAGCATCTACAACATGATCTCCTATACCTTTACCTGTGCTTTCTTCAACAATTTCGTTAGCGCCGGCAGCAAGCGCTGCACCCAATACACCTAATCCAAAAACAGCTATAGGTGCCAATCCTCCGTTAATATTCATTGTTTCATCATGATCTAAGCTTTGAAATTGATGATTCACTCTCATGTTCATATCTCCCTTGCAATTATATTAGTTGCCGGAAATAGCGCCCCCAAGATGGTCCAAACCGCTTCCAACCGCACTAATGCCTGAACCTACCCAATCAGATATATGGTCAGAAATAGGATCACCTGTCGCTCTTATAACGGCTGCATCAGCAATCTCATAAACTAAATAAGATGCGGCACCAACCAAAATTGCACCAAAAATACCACCATCAATTTGCGTTTGTTCCAGCTCATTCATTTCCTTAAAGCGATCATTCTCTAAAAGCATTTAATAACCTCCCTCTTGTTCTGCAATTAGGTTACTTCCCGGGAAATAACCTAACTGAACTGCATCAGCAAGTTTATTTTATAATATTGGTCAAATAAGAAATATATTCTATATAAGAAATTGATTATGTGAGAATCTTACGATAAAATCACTTCTCATCGTTGGTTATGTATCATTAAATTCAATATATGTTATATTTTAACATACAAAACAGGAAAATGTGATCGTAGGTGCCATTGAAATCCGCAAACGTCTAAAACGCCCACGAGATGGTTCCCAAAAAGCCCCATAATACAATGACTAGTGTACGTTTAAAATGAGGATGCCTCTTTTAATCATGAACCTGTTTCCGCAGGCTCACGATAAAAGAGGCTTCCTTTTCTTTTCTTATGATTCAGGCATAATGCTTCATCCTGAGCAACTATTCTCTTAAATCTATCTTTTCTAACAGGTAATATAAAATCTTCTCGCTTCGGGTAATGACATGCGCCTCTACTACCATACCCACCTTCACCCGCGCTTCTTCACCCTTATTGCTGTAAAGAGGCTCATCTTCTAATGAGGCTTCAGCCACATAATAGCTAATTCCATTTTGGGGATTTTGCGTAGCATCAACACTTATCGTACGAATTTCTCCTGATAGATGTCCATATTCTTGGGAAGGCAGCGCAAGGAAATTGAATTTAACCTTATCGCCAGAGTGAATATTCGCAATATCTTGGTTTTGTAGCGCCAATTCTACTATATAATCAGAATCATTCTTAGGTACTATGGTCAATATTTCAGATCCTGTTTGAACCAAGTCACCCACAGCGATATCCGTTATCACATTAACTGTGCCATTAATTGGAGAACGTATTTCACGATCTTCTAAACTAAGTTCTGTGGTTCGCTTCTGGTTGTTTAACTCCTTCAACCGTTCTTCTGTCTCTTCAACTGTTTCCATAAACTGAACGTTCAAATTTCCAATTTGTAATTCCAATTGACGAATTTGTTTTTTCAATTCCTCTATATTCGTACGAACCGATAGAAGAAACTCATTACTATACCTTTCCGCGTTCAATTGGGTTTCTTTCATTAAGTAAGTTCCAGCACGCGTTTCACCAGTTTGTACAACCTGACTCTTAAATTGGTCAGCCATTTTTTCAGTTTGCACTTGGAGTTGTTCAGTCCTAGATATAAAATCTACATATTTATAATAAAATTCATCCCCAGGAGGAAATAAATTAGACTCATTCGCAATCGATTGCTCCAAGAGCTCATAGTTCTTCAAATTACTTCTTGCATCATTATGCTGCCGCTCTAATCGACTGAACTCGATTTCAAATTCTGATCTGACCGTGTCTTCCTCTTCTAAAACCTGATGGTTAAAGCTTGTTAAGTCAAGCGAAGATTTAGACTCGTTCTCCAAGAGTTGGTCCTTTAAATCTAAGAGACTTGCCAATTGCTTTCCCTTTTTATCGATTTGTTCCTGTATCGTCTGATATTGTTCCTCCAGTTGTTCCCTTTCCAAAGTATAGAGTAAATCTCCTTGCTTCACTTGCTGACCTGATTTGAAATGAACAGATTCCACTCTGGCTATCACTTTATTGGTAATCCTGCTTACTTTTTCATTGGGTCTAACCATACCATTCGCTTTTACCACAATATCTATTTCACCAAAATAACTCCAAGTTAAGGCAATTAGAAGAATTAGCAATAACATTCCAATAAAAATAGAGATAAAAGGATGCGTCTTAGCCTCCATGAGTTCACGGCTATCTGACATTTCGTTCAAATTTTTGATGATCGGCTTCATGTCTGAATCTCCCCATGTATAGCTTTCTTAAATAGCTGGTTCTAAGTCCTCATTCAATTTAACATGGCCTGGAAGTTGATCCTTCCATAGCTCATAATACTTCCCTTTACGCTGTATCAATTCATCATGCGTTCCACTATCGATGATCTCACCTTGTTCCAATACATAAATTCGGTCGCAACGCATAATCGTACTTAACCGATGCGCAATAATGATCGTGGTAATCCCTTCGAAATTATTGATCGTCTCAGAAATCGCTCTTTCCGTTGTGGAATCCAAGTTGCTCGTAGCTTCATCCATAATAAGAATATCCGGCTGCTTCAAGACCGCCCTGGCAATCGCAAGACGCTGTCGCTGCCCTCCCGATAGGTTGGAGGCATTCTCCTCAAGCATCGTGTTATATCTAAGCGGCAGATTGTTAATAAATTCATGCGCACTCGCTACCTTACATGCTTCTACAATGTGTTCAAGATCTGTGTCATCTGATAGCCCCAAGCTTAAGTTTTCCTGAATCGTACCGCTGAAGAAAAAGGTCTCCTGTGGAATATAAGCAATGCGCTCTCTTAATGCATCTATCTGAATATCAAATATATTATTTTCGTTGATTAGAA
>CAYUSG010000130.1:0-10754 GCA_964447355.1 uncultured Paenibacillaceae bacterium | reverse complement strand
ATGCAGTAAGGGAGCCACTCCGTGGCCCCCGAAAATTTATAATTTCTTATATTTTAAGAAAAGCTTCATCCGAAGCCAGTCCAAGTAGCAAGACCGCGTTTAACTGAAAGTTTTCTTGCGAAATAAGGATAATGAGGCCAAGAAGGCTATACTTCCTTATCTCTTCAAAAAAACCTCCCCAATACCCTAACATATTGGAGAGGTTTGAATGCACTCAATGGTTATTAAGATTTAGCAAGCGCTTGTTTCTCTAACCTTGCAGGAATCACATCATTCGCCACAATGTCTTGGTGAGATTCACGTTTAACTACAAGGTCTGCCTGGCCGTCTTTTACGAAGACAACTGCCGGACGGCGAATACGGTTATAATTGCTTGCCATGGCATAGTTATAGGCACCCGTACAAGATACAGCAAGGATGTCACCCTTCTCTACCTTTGGCAGCTTAAGATCCCAGATCAACATATCTCCGCTCTCACAAGCTTTACCCGCTACCGATACGAGTTCCTCTTCAGGCAGGTTGCCTTTATTGGCAAGCATTGCTTCATATACGGATTCATATAATGCCGGACGCGGATTATCTGTCATTCCACCATCCACAGCAATATACTTGCGTACGCCTGGAATATCTTTATTCGTTCCAACGGTGTAAAGCGTAGTTCCCGCTTCTCCTACGATACTGCGGCCTGGTTCAACCCAAATTTCAGGAATAGGATAATTCTGCTCCGCAAAGTATGCTTTAATGGCATCTGTAATCGCCTTGACATATTCAGAAACTTGCAGCGGTGTGTCTTCTCCCGTATAACGAATACCAAAGCCGCCGCCTAAATTGATCACTTGGAAGGTGATGCCCAATGTGTCTCTTACCCCTGCGCTAAATGCAGCCACTTTCTCGACAGCCATTTTGAATCCTTCTACCTCGAAAATCTGCGATCCAATATGGGAATGAATGCCTAGAATCTCGACATGGCTAGCCTTTGAAGCTTCCTCCATCACGCGAAGTGCGGAACCGTTACCGATATCAAATCCAAACTTGGAGTCAGTTTGACCTGTTGAAATATATTCATGCGTATGCGCTTCAACGCCCGGTGTTACGCGGAAAAGCGCTTTGACTACTTTGCCTTTTTCTTTGGCAATTTCATTGACAACGGCCAACTCAACAAAATTATCTATAACGAAACATCCAATATTCGCATCAATCGCCATTTCAATTTCATCAGGTGTTTTGTTGTTGCCATGGAAATGAATACGTGCTGCAGGGAATCCAGCTTCTAGTGCAGTGTGCAGTTCACCATCGGATACAACATCTAAGGAAAGCCCTTCTTCGTCAGCAATACGGCACATCGCTTTCACGCAAAATGCCTTGCTGGCATAAGCTACCTGGAAGGTTAAGCCCGATGCGCGGAAAGATTCCATGTATTCACGACTTCTTTGGCGAATAAGCGTTTCATCCATTACATAGAGCGGTGTGCTGAATTGTTGCACCAGCTCCGTCGTATCACAGCCCCCAATTTCTAAATGACCTTTATCGTTAATTTTACTAGTTCCATGTAAAAACATGTTCGTTCCCCTCTCTAACATCCCATTAATCTATTCATCATATCCTGCAAATCGCGGGTTGGACTGTGGCATAGCCTTCCATCGTTCCGCAGAATTAAGAATTTCCTGTTTTTTAAGTTATCACATCACCTACAGCTTGACAACACTACTTGACTGCAAATGCAAAAAAGTCATAAAAAAGTGCAAAGCCACCGCAACTTCAGAACTTTTTCTGAATGCGATGGGCTTTGGTTGTTAAGTTTGCGGTTGTCGTGTATCGTCATAGCTTTTAGTAATGCTGGGTCTGCGTTTCATACGCTGTACAGGACGTCTTACCAGAATGGCCGCCAATGCTTTCATATCAAACGGTATGAAGGGCCACAAGTAGGGGGTATTGTAAGAGCGCTGAACAGCTAAGTAGATGACGAATAAAGCGCTGCCGATCATAAGACCCGGCACTTTGAATAAAGCTACAGCGACCAACAGGAAAAGTCTGACCACCCGATTAGCAAGTCCAAGCTCATAACTCGGTGTAGCAAACATACCAATCGTTGCAACAGCCATATACAGAATAACTTCATTGACGAAAAGACCGGTTTGAACGGCAATATCACCAATGAGTATAGCTGCAATTAAACCCATAGCAGTTGCAAGCGGCGTAGGGGTGTGTACGGCGGCAAGCCGCATGAGATCCACCCCGATCTCAACAATTACAAATTGCAATAGCAGCGGAAGCTCACCTTGCTCTTTTGGACCAATGAAGTCCATGGCCGCAGGCTTGAGCTGGGGTTCCGTAACAAGTAAGAACCAAAGCGGAAGCAGAAAAAGCGATGCGAATATGCCAAAAAATCGCACCCATCTTAAGTAGCTTCCAATAAACGGAGCCTGCCTGTATTCTTCGGCGTGCTGTACATGATGGAAAAAGGTTGTTGGCAAAATCATCACACTCGGGGATGTATCCGCGAAAATAACGACATGGCCCTCCAGCATATGAGCTGCAATCACATCTGGACGTTCCGAATACCTAACAATGGGATAAGGGTTCCACTTCTTATCAATCAATATTTCTTCCAGCTGCTTTTCAGCTAAAGGTATCCCATCCATATCTACTTTACTCATTTTGTTACTAATCGCATCCACCAAGTCCATATCGGCAATATCATGAATATATCCTATACATACGTCCGTTTGTGTTCGGCGCCCAATCTTGGTCATTTCAAATTTCAATCGCGGGTCACGCAGTCTTCTGCGTACAAGTGTGACGTTCGTTAGAAGTGTTTCATTAAATCCGTCTCTAGAGCCGCGAACAACCTTTTCTAAGGTCGGCTCCTCCAGTCCTCTCACTGGATATTGCTTGGCATCAACGATGAGAGCGGTATGTTCCTGATCGATAAAGATCGCCACCATGCCCGCAAGCACCTTGTCAATCGTTTCCTTCATGTCATTGACCGTTTCTACTTGGATATGTGCAATGTATTTTTCCATGAGGTTCTTTAACGTATTGGGTACAAGTTCTTTTTTACTTAAGTACGACAGCCTTAGAATCAAATCCGTCAATATCGTATCCTTGGCAAAACCATTAATGTAAAATATACCTGTTCGTTTCTCACCAAACGTCATTTCTCTGAACATGACATCAAAGCTCTGTCCTAACCCAACGCGTTCCTCAAGGATACGTTTGTTCTCGTCTAACCTTCTGGAAATATCGGTCTCATATTTTAAGTTTAATTCTTCTTCTGTCATGACTTCATCTTTGCGGATAATTCTCTCCTGTACCTTCGGTTTTAACTGCTCAGCAAGTTTCGGTTTCGATTCCAATTGTCTTATCGATTTGGACTTCAGCTTCTCGGGGCGTTTTCTCTGTGTCTCTGTGTCGAACAAGGATTCCAGTAAACCAGGATCAACCTCTCTGTGCTGTTGACCGCCTGTAATCTCCATATCGTCTCTACTCATCCGGTGTCACTCCTTCTTCTAATGAGAAATGATAACCCAATCCACGATCGAGCCTAACACTTTGCCAAACACAACGGCCATCAAGAGCCAAATCAAGTAACTCTCCATCTTCAAGCGCTTAGCTAAAATGGGAAACACATTTAACACTTCAGTCAAAGCTGCGGCCAGCATGCCAACGAATATCCCTGCAAGGATGCCAAACAGGCTTGCCCCCAAAGGGAACAAAGCTAATTTCCATTCAAAAAAATCGGAAAAGGTCCAGAAGATAGCCCCAATGACCACTGAAGTTTCATAGGCATGAATTCGGCTGTATGTTCTAGTGATTTGTGACAGCCTCGGGATGACATCCAGTACGACCAAGAAAGCAACCAAACCACTGCCTACAGCTAGACCGCCAGCTAGTCCAATAAACATGATGGCGATAATTCCAAGCCCCTCAGTCATGGTGATTCGTCTCTACTTTCGTGCAGCTTGTGGTATTCTTCAGTGATCACATAATGGTTTAGATTCTCTTGGTACATGAACATTTCGACTTCTAATGGATTAGGCTCCTCATTGAATTTCTTTTTAAATAAGCGATTAAAGAATAAGACCATCCCCATCCCCAGACCTATTGAATACGGAATTTGTAATAAGTAAGGATGCTTCTCCTCCTTGCCTGTGATCAGCTTATACATTTTCTGATGCACCTCAAGCATACTGACGTCCTCATGAAAGTTCATAATAGCCAGACCCGAGCCAACGAACAAGAGCAGCCAGACCACTAGAAATAATAGAAAGTGACTATGTCTCTGCGGTTTTACCACTTCAATAAGAACGTGAGGCTCACCGAAATGCTCTACTGTAAGCTCAGGCCAGCGAGACTTTAAATGTTGCATGATTCGCATCATATCAATCAAAATTCGGTTGCCGTCATTAGGCTTTGGCTCATACACTACAAGCTCCTTAATCGTCTCTTCGAGCTCTGGTTCAGTCAGGATTTTGGCAATGTGACCGATTGTTATCGGTTTTAGGCGGTTTAGAATCACCCTCTTACGCAGTCGAATGTACAATATAGGCGACGAACTTGAATTCATATTCGTATCACCCGCTAATATAGATTTTCCTTTAGTATGCAAAATATCCCGTCGCCTTATTTAACCAACAATTTCCCGCTTGTTTCAGCCCAACACAAAAAGGCCCAAGTTTTGCTGATGCATTCCGCTCATCAACAAAGCTTGGACCTTCAAACATGGCAATCTAGATCTCTTAGCTCATCACTATTGTTCAAGTATTTTCTCAAATACAGCCATACTGAGCACATCCGTTCCAGGCACCTGTTGATACCTATAGGTACTAAACGTAGCCTTGACAGGGATCGGATTCGAATGGGTCAGTTGTTCTAAATCGTCCTGCAATGCAGCTTCAAACTGCTCTTCATTCTCAACTAGGAAACATAACTGCCCCGACTCCAATTGCTGTACGGTATGCGGCAGCTTCTCAAGCTCATCATCAACGATGCAGACATAATAAGCAGGGGAGCTTACTTGATTCAGCCCTACCGTCCCCCTTACCGTAAACTGACCTTTAAAATGAACATAATCACTTGTACCTTGCGTCGCTTCATTAAACTCTCTTCTTACATCCCCTACCTCTAATCCAGCTACGACATCCCCCTGTTTCAAGTATGCAGGATTGTACAAATTAAGCAGTGACATACCTTGGTTGGCATGCTTGTCACTAACTTCGCTGCTTATGTCCGTAATATATTGTTTATACAGCTGGATTTCTGTTCTACTGAATGAATCAACCTGCCTGCTTACAGCATCAGCCAGCTCTTGTTGTGAAGTGAAGCGCTCGATTTCTTCCTTCATCGGAATCGCAGCATCCTCCAGCTGCTTTTTTTCTTTTTCAAGTTGATCGTAGTTCTGCTTTAATTCACCTAATTGCTCGATTAGTTTATCATTTTGCGCTTGCAGCTCATTTATTTCTTGTGAATTGCATCCTGCTGTTATGATCAGGATAACGAATACCAACAACAGGAAACTCAACTTCATTTTCATAGTTCCTCCTAAAACGGATCATTGTTAAAAATGGTTGAATACTTTTTTCATCACTCGTTCTTCCTGCACAATCCTTACGGTTAAACTTACGAGATAAAGCGGAAATACAAACAACATCGTCTTGAATGCATTACACAGCAAGCCTATTCCAATTAGCTCGGGTAGAATGTTCAAGAAGTAATTGGGATGCCGTATTGTTCGAAATAGAAAGGACTTAACTACTTTATGCTCTTTTGCAATAAACAACTTGACGGTCCAAATCTCTCGAAGCTGAACAATGACCATGATCAGAATGATATAGGAACCAGCGAATAGAATAACCCCGATCCATGAGACAGTGTTGAACTCTCTGCCCATCACCACGGATTCAATTACGGCTGACACATAAAATAAAACATGCATTAACGATAGGACAATACTATTGGATTTACCAAATTCCTCTGCCCCTTCAAGCTTCAAACGCCTCTCATTACGAATGGAATATACTAGGGTCCCGATTCTTAGAATAAAAAATAGTACAAAAAAAGCTAGAATCAATGTCAACTATGAATCACCTCTTTCATTACTGATAGCCATATTGTATTTTAAAGTGCAGCAAATACATCACTTAAGACATGCTCTATTGCTGCTTTATCCTTGCTATACACCTTTAAGCTCACTTGTCTGGAAGCGCCTTGACTAAGCTCAAAATTATACTCTGATGTGTTATTACGTTCACTTAAGGTAAAGTTGTTCGTTGCCTCCCAATTCCAGCTCTTATCCTTAGTGATAATTCCTTTTTGATAAATTTCAATCTTTGATAGCCCCTTCGTAAGTTTAAAAATAGAATATAGGACAATCGGAATAAGCCATGCATAGTAGAAAAAATAAGTTAAATCAGTTAACGATACCTTTGGCATCAAAAATAGAAACACAGCGAAGTAAATAATACTCATACATATGTCTTTATCTGAGCCAGGATCTCTAACAACAAGCATTTTTTCACCATAAACCTTTCTTTTTCTCGCTCTTTTGATGGTTCTTATTAGCATCCAACCTAGCAAAATGCAAAAAGGCACACCCACCATTAGTGCTAATAGCACATCAAATACATCAACCATTGAAAATCCTCCTTCTTTTTATTCATCTCATTCAAATAAGGCAATGTCAGTTCACATGAGCGTCGGGTGCTTTATCGGCTACGAGATTTAAAACGACGTTGTGCTCTAACAGTGCTTTCAATCCGCAAAGCACCATCGTGTACCCTCCCATAGCATCAATAGCCTGATGAACCACTTCCTGCTCACTGCCATTAAAACCTGAGTTTGTTATGGTCACAAAGGTTCCCGAATGGGTGTCGGGTCTAAATATCCACTCCGCTAGAGTCTGATCTGAAAATTCAATAAGAATCCGTTTATGTTTTTCAATGTCTCTTACAAGAATGTCATCCCCTACGCCATACATTTCCCATTCCCATCGAATCACCTTTCCCGCTTCTAACCTGCCGCTGCTTTTAGTAAACCAGAACCGTGTGGTGATCTCTGGATTGATAAAGGCTTCGAAGACCTCTTCAACCGGCTTTCTAATTAGCATTTCGGCTTTAACCATTGGATTGATCACATTATTCTCCATCTTTTTTCCCCCTTGTATTGAAATGGGCGCGTCGTTACTTCAAATTGCTGTATCATTTTGCCACCCAAGTGTTACTCATCACATCTTGATTATAATAATCATCCTTATACAGTACCTTCACTACCGTAGTACCTGCTATGTGATCATGTAAGCATCTTTGGCTCCATGAACATATGAATAATACATCTACTAAACTGTACAATGGAATGATTCCAATGATTCCGTTAACAATTGAGCGCAATAACACGTTATGTACGAATCCCCCGTTGCTTTGATCACTATACTTCACAATTTTTATGTTCAACATTTGTTTACCTATCGTTTGGCCTTTTCGTGAAAGCAGTAACGTTTGAATCAGCGCATAGCTAATTAAACCTATGAACAAGCCCAGCGTAATGTACAAGTCTTCTTCGTATTCAGCGAATGAAGCTATGCCTATCATGATGGCAACAATGAGGACCAATAGACAACTATCGATTATTTTGGCCACCAATCTAGCTCCAGCTCCGGCTAATACAACATCATTCATTCCATTTCTCACCTTTTCTAGACGTAATATTGGAGATATGGCCTCCATACTTCTGGCACAAATGCAACATATATGGATTTTACCCCCATACCAATATACGCCATTTATTTCCACAATCCTCCTTTCAATCAAAAAAACAGACCACTCATTGAGCGATCTGTTCCTTGATCATTTTTAATATCTTCTTTTCCAATCGGGATACTTGTACTTGGGATATACCAAGCCGGCTGGCAACCTCAGATTGCGTTTGATCTCGGTAATATCGCAAATATACGATGAGACGTTCACGTTCACTTAAGGATCCAATGGCTTCATGTATAGCTAATTTATCAAACCATTTCTCTCCGGATTCGTCGGAAATTTGATCCATCAGCGTAATGGGGTCCCCATCGTTCTCAAATACCGTCTCGTGAATGGAAGATGGCGGTTTATTCGCTTCCTGAGCGAATACAATATCTTCAGGTGTTACCCCCAGTTCTTCAGCTACCTCATTAATCGTTGGCAGCCTGCCCAGCTTTTTAGACAATTCATCCTTGGTTTTCCTTACTTTATTGGCCATTTCCTTAAGCGATCGACTGACCTTCAAGGTTCCATCATCTCTTAAGAAACGCTGAATTTCTCCAATGATCATCGGTACTGCATAGGTTGAAAACTTTACATCATAGGATAAGTCAAACTTATCCACAGATTTCAGTAATCCGATACATCCGATTTGAAAAAGATCATCGGGCTCATAGCCACGGTTAAGGAATCGTTGGACAACCGACCAAACTAAGCGAATATTGCAATTAACTAAAGTATTTCTAGCAAGTGTATCTCCTGATTGACTAAGGGCGATCAATCTTTTAACTTCGTCATCATCTAGATAAGTATGAGTGGCGTGCTTCAAATCAAGATCCATATGGCAGGCTCCTAGTTAAATAACGCTTTTTTGGACATAATGCGTTTCTTCATTTCGATTTTGGTTCCTTTACCTACAGAAGTCGAAATGTCTACCCAGTCCATGAAATTCTCCATAATCGTAAAACCCATCCCCGATCGTTCAAGCTCAGGTTTGGAAGTGTACAGCGGTGTTCTTGCCAAATCCAAATCCTCTATACCTTCACCATGATCCTCTACCGTGATATAGACGGTATCCTCTTCAATACGGGAGCTTATCGTAATCGTCCCATCAGACCGATTGTTATATCCATGGATGATTGAATTCGTAACGGCTTCAGAAACAACCGTTTTAATATCTGTTAACTCCTCCATGGTAGGATCAAGCTGAGCTATAAAGGCAGCGACAGTGACACGTGCGAACGATTCATTCTCTGAACGGCTGGCAAACTGAAGCGTCATAAAATTAGTTCGGCTCATGATACAACCCCCAAACTGTTTAATGCCATTTTCTCGTTCTCTTGAATCGTTAAAATTTTGAACAATCCTGACATTTCAAATAAACGGTATACCGATGGATTCACATCACAAACGACCATTTTGCCCCCACGGCTGGTAATCAGTTTATAGCGACCCAGGATGACACCCAGCCCTGAGCTGTCCATGAAGGTTAAATCCTTCATACTCAATATGATATAGCTGCTGTCACCCCGTAAAATCGCTTCTTCCATTTTTAATTTCACCGTATCTGCGGAATGATGATCCAATTCCCCTTTTAAACGGACGATTAGAGCCTTGCGGTAATGCTCTAACTCAATGTGTAAACTCATCTCAACAGTCACTCCTTCCCACTCTTGAACAACCATTTCTACGCTTGAATCACCTATTCCTGCACCCTGACAAAACTAGAAGAAACAAGCTAGAAAGTGACAAAAAACGCTGCCCAAGAAGATACCCTAAAGACCTTTTTTCGCTATTTTCCCCTAACGTATGCTCACTTTTCCCCTTTCTCGTTTTTCGTTTGCGCTTTGTCATCTGACGGCTTGTCAGTCCCTTGTTCAGACTTAGCTTTTTCGTTAGCTTCAGCGTCTTCATCATCCCAGCCTAGGAACAATACATTGGCAGCTGTACGTTTCAACAACGTCCACCAGCCGGCTTTTTGAATCGTTAAGGGAGATTCTACTGGAAACTCAGACAGTACCGTATCCTCTTGATAAACTACAATCTTACCGATAAGCTGGCCTTTCTCAATAGGGGCTTTTAATTCTTTATCAAGAATCAGCTCATGGCGAATTCCTTTGCCGGCTTGACCTTTCTTCAGCAGCACACTGTAAGGTCTTTCTGCTGCGAGATCAATATGTTCGACATCCCCTTTTTCAACTTCAACCTTCCCAATTTTGTCTCCTGTTTTGAAAATCGGATAGTTCGTGTATTGAGAGAAAGCGTAGTTGAACAAAGCGGTCACTTCAGCATTACGTGTTTTCGAATTGGGTTCCCCAAGAACTACAGCAATTACACGAAAATCATCTTTCTTGGCTGTAGCAGACAGGCAGAACTTGGCCTCGCTGGTATACCCCGTCTTTAATCCGTCAGCTCCATCATAGAAACGAACTAATTTATTCGTATTAACTAACCAGAACGGATCTTCGGAATCCTGACGCAGATAATCCTGATATTTTCCTGTGAATTCTGTAATTTCCTCATGCTTCAACAGCTCTTTGGACATTAAAGCAATATCGTAAGCAGACGAATAATGACCTTCGGTTGGCAAACCATTCGTATTGGCGAAGTGGGTATTCTCCATGCCAAGTTCTTTGGCGCGATCGTTCATCATTTGTACGAAGGCCTCCTCCGAGCCTGCGAGCTTCTCCGCCATAGCCACCGAGGCATCATTCCCGGAAGCCATCGCGATGCCTTTGAGCATATCCTTTACGCTCATTTCCTCGCCGGTCTCCAAGAAAATTTGTGATCCCCCCATCGAAGCTGCATATTCACTCGTTGCAACCATGTCTTCCCATTTTATTTTGCCTTCATCAATCGCTTCCATGATCAGCAGCATGGTCATGATTTTCGTAATACTTGCAGGCGGAACAGCTTCTTTACTATTCTTCTCAAATATAATCGTACCTGTGCTTGCATCCATCAATACAGCTGAATTAGCATTAGGTGCTAAATCCACCTGCTTGCTTTCTGCTGTCACTG
>CAYUSG010000129.1:0-10822 GCA_964447355.1 uncultured Paenibacillaceae bacterium | reverse complement strand
GCTACTCGACTGGAAGGTCGGCTACTCAATTAATGGGTAGCCTCCTATCCGATTAAACTCACAAATAAAAAATTAGATTCTTGTGATGATACAGGTAGAGCATCCATGATATAATTTAGTCGAGTAATGCTGTTAAATCTCCTGGGGGTGTACAGATTTGCAACCTAAAATAAACGATTACCTGTTTATACAAATGACTTCTTTAGATGAAGAAGAAACGATACAGGAATATAAATCAAGAATAGCTGATATACAAGATCAGTACTTAACAATAGAAGTTCCAATTAATGTGAATACAGGGCGATTAAAGCGCCTGGAAACAGGTGAACAATTATCTGTATATTACATGAACAGTGACGGCGTTAAGCATTACTTTAATTCAGATGTTCTTGGTATGAAAAGCGATGTGATCCGGTTATATGTTATTAAAAAACCGAATCCTGAAGCAATTACGAAGGTACAGAGAAGACATTTTCTTCGTGTTCCGGCTGAATTAGAGATATCCGTTAATTTACAGGATAAACTGAATTTTATTTGTTATACTTTGGATATAGGCGGGGGCGGCGTTTCATTTACATGCAGCAGCAGTCACCCCATCAAAGAGCAAGATGAATTAATGTGTTATGTATTGATTCACTTTAAAAACGGGACGATAGAACACTGTAAATTTGTAAGTGAAGTTGTAAGGGTGAAGCCTATAGAGCATTCTTCGCAGCAAACGGTTATGACGAAATTCATAGAGATAGACCCAGTTGAACAGCAGAAAATTATCCGTTATTGCTTTGAACGCCAAATTAGAACTAAGGAAAAGATAGGATATGGGCACATAGGATATAATAGAGTTTATTGGGCATAATACCCATTTAGGTGATGGGATATGTCCAGACATAATGACGATCAATATGAACAACGTTTTGTAAGCTTTTCTAATAAAATAGAAGCCTTATTGATTAGATTACTTATCGCATTAGGTGTGCTGATTTTGATTGCTCAGTTTTCCTTGCAATTTAAAGGGATTCGGCACTGGCTAGTTCCTGTTGAGAAGCAGGAAGGCGAGCAGATAGATTGGCATTCTGAATCCACTCAAGACCGATAACATAAGAACTGAAGATCGGCGGCAGTTTTGCAAGTTCACCTGTTCTATGGTATAATTTTCTTCGTTCCGCAGGCAAAGCCTGCTTTTTTAATGAAGACCAAAGAGGAGGCAGACTGCTTTTGAAGCCGCAATCACCCCGCAAAATTAACATAGCTATCGATGGACCTGCAGGAGCTGGCAAAAGCACTGTAGCACGGCTAGTCGCCGAAAAACTGGGTTACGTATACATAGATACGGGTGCAATGTATCGTGCGGTAACTTGGAAAGCTTTAGAGCATGGGCTTCAAATAGAGCAATCGAATGCCATAGTTCATTTGCTGGAACAAACTGAAATTGAGCTTAGTCCCGGCTCGAGCGGTCAGCAGGTAAAAGTTGACGGTCAAGACGTCACTGCATTGATACGAATGCCTGAAGTCTCGCAGCACGTTTCTCAAGTGGCTCAAATCGGACCAGTAAGAGCAATACTTTCAGCTAAACAACAGCAGATGGCTGAACAGAAAGGCATTGTCATGGATGGCCGTGATATCGGTTCACATGTACTGCCAGATGCAGAATTGAAGATTTATTTGACAGCCAGTGTGGAAGAGAGAGCTCAGCGCAGGTATATAGAATTAAAGGATAAACATCCGGAACTCACGTTTGAGGAATTGACCCGCGATATTGCCAGTCGTGATAAAATGGATCAAGAGCGCGAGGTTTCGCCATTAATTCAGGCTAAGGATGCGCAACTCATAGACAGCACAGGCATGTCGATTGAAGCCGTCGTTGAGGGTATTGTCGATTTAAGCCTGCAAAGAATTAACGGGGGGCGGTAAGGACTATGTTTTATCGTTTTTCTCGAATGCTGCTTCGTATCTTTTTCTTGATTGTTTACCGACTTAAAGCTCAAGGCCTGAACAATATACCGGCCGAAGGCCCTGTTATCATATGTGCCAATCATATCAGTTTGTTGGATCCGCCTTTGGTGGGAACACCTCTGTCGCGAAGAGTGAGTTACATGGCAAAAGCAGAACTTTTTAAAATTCCCATTTTAGGAGCCATGATAAAAAATTATGGAGCTTTTCCAGTCAAACGCGGCGGTGTAGGCAAGGAAACCATCCGAACAGCCTTGAAGCTGTTAAATGAAGGGGCATTGATGGGGATTTTCCCAGAGGGTACCAGGAATAATACGACGGGGATGGGTAAAAAAGGTGCGGCAAGCCTTGCGCTGCGATCTGGGGCCGTTGTGGTGCCAGCAGCGATCATTGGGAATTACACTCCCTTTAAGCAAATGAAAATTGTATATGGTGAGCCTGTTAACTTGGATGTGTATCGTGAAAACCCGTCATCACAGTCAGTTGAAGAAGCTACTGAATGTATCATGCGTTCGATTAGACAACTCCTTAAGCAGCATTCATAATATTTTTTAATGAATGGAATTACAGTTTTGGAATGATACTACAAATAAATCAATGGATGCACATCATAAGATTATGAACAATCTGTGTTTCTCGCAGGTTTCAATAACAACAGATTTAGAATGTTTTCCGAAATGGGGCGTTCTACATCTCATAAATAGTTGTATATGCTTACTATAAGGATTTTAAAAAAGTAGGCTAGTCAATCAAGGAGGTCATTGTAAATGTCTGAAGAAATCAAAGTACAAGAAAATGCTGCTGAGGAAACTGTTGACATGACAAATGTTGCAGCAATCAAGAAAGGTGATATCGTCAAAGGGAAAATCGTAAAGGTTCAAGATCAAGAAGCCCTTGTGGATATTGGTTATAAATTTGATGGCATCATCCCATTGCGCGAGCTATCTTCTGTGCAGCTTGAAAATGTGGCTGATGCAGTTCAAGTGGGTCAAGAGGTTGAAGTGAAAGTCGTAAGCTTGGATGATGAGAAGGAGAACATGATTTTATCCAAACGTGCTATTGACAGCGAACGCGCTTGGGAAGCACTACAAGAAAAGTTAGACAGCGGTGAAGTGATTGAAGCTAAAGTGGCGGAAGTCGTAAAAGGCGGTTTAGTTGTAGATGTTGGCGTGCGCGGTTTCGTACCTGCTTCCATGGTTGAGCGTCATTTCGTTGAAGATTTCAGTGATTACAAAGGCCGCACACTTCGTTTGCGCGTCAAAGAGCTGGATCGTGAGAACAATAAATTAATTTTATCGCAAAAAGATATTCTAGATGAAGAATACGAAGCTCAGAAAAAGAACATCCTTGCCAGCTTAGAAGTAGGCCAAGAAATCGAAGGTACAGTACAGCGTTTGACCTCGTTTGGCGTATTTGTTGATATCGGCGGTATTGATGGATTGGTTCACATTTCCGAGTTGTCATACTCCCATGTAGATAATCCTTCTGAGGTTGTTAAAGAAGGCGATAAAGTAAAGGTGAAAATTCTTAAGCTAGAGCCTGAGAAAGAACGCATCAGCTTAAGCATTAAAGAAACACAACCTGGTCCTTGGGATGGTATCGCGGGTCAGTTTACTGAAGGCGATATTGTTGACGGCGTTGTGAAGCGCTTAGTTACTTTCGGTGCTTTTGTTGAAATTGCTCCAGGGGTTGAAGGCCTTGTTCACATCTCGCAAATTGCCCACCGTCATATCGGTACGCCGCATGAAGTTCTAAAAGAAGGGCAAGAGGTAAAGGTGAAAATCCTTGAGCTTAAGCCAGAAGAAAAACGTGTAGGTTTAAGCATTAAAGAAACCGAAGAAGCTCCAGAGCCTGCGCAACCTGAGAAAGTGGAATTGCCAGATAACGCAAATGTGTCAATGGACAACAAAGGTTTGTCCCTAACCTTAGGCGAGCGTTTTGGAGATAAACTAAGCAAATTCAAATAAGTTATTGGAGGCATGCAGCATGCGTGAATCTCGAAAAATAGAGCATGTGCGTCATGCACTAGCTTTAGGTCAAAGCCGGAAGCAAGGGCTTGAAGATATCACTTTCGTGCATAATTGCCTGCCTAATACATCGCTTAATCACATATCCTTAAACACACGTATCGGCGACCTCGCAATGAGATCGCCGATACTTATTAATGCGATGACTGGAGGCGCTTTCGAAACCGAACGGATCAACGAAGGGCTGGCAGTGGCGGCAAGAGAATGCAATATAGCTATGGCGGTTGGATCGCAAATGTCGGCCATAAGGAATCCAGATGTTCGTTCAAGCTATTCCGTTGTGCGAAAGGTTAATCCACAGGGAACGATCATTGCTAATTTAGGCAGTGAAGCTACGGTGGATCAAGCATTAAGCGCAGTTGAGATGATCGAAGCAAATGCGCTGCAAATTCATCTGAATGTGGTTCAGGAGTTGGTCATGCCTGAAGGTGACCGTGATTTCAGCCATAGGCTGGAGCGAATCGTACAGATACAAGAACACCTGCATGTTCCTGTCATTGTGAAGGAAGTTGGGTTTGGAATTACAGCAGGACAAGCTAAGCAGTTGAAGGATTCGGGTATCCAGTTGATTGATATTGGCGGATACGGCGGGACGAATTTCGCCTCCATTGAAAATGAACGACGGTCCGATCCGATGGAATGGTTTAATGCGTGGGGAACGACCACAAGCAGTGCATTGTTAGAATGTGCGCCTTATTACAAGGCCTATCATTTAATTGCTTCCGGAGGGATTACAAGTCCTCTAGACATCATTAAAGCATTGGCATTAGGAGCTTCCGCAGTCGGACTAGCCGGCATTATTTTACGTACATGGCATGAAGAAGGAACAGAAGGCCTTATTCAATGTATTCATCGGCTGGAACATCAAATGTCATTGATTATGACAGCGCTTGGGGCTGAATCTATCGAGTCGTTGTGGTCTGTACCGCTTGTGATTCAGGGACCCACATTAACATGGTGCGAACAGCGGGGTATTGACACTAAAGCTTATGCCAGACGAATGAAAACCGCTGAGTAAAGCAGCTGTATATCACACATAATAAGGGTATGGAATCAGTGAAGATCGGAATATCACGAGAATAAAGGTGATGGCGATGAATCCGGGATATGTATCTTCAATTATGATGATCATTACCCTTATTTTATGCTCTAGCGGTTGGAAATCAACGTTAGCCAGAGGGTTGTCGCATAGGACGATCCTTCTTTTTTTTATGTTGTGGATGGCAGGCTCTATCTTATCTTTTTCGATTCATTCGGTTACAATCTATGGTGTGTTTGTCGTTGTTTTTGGTGTATTTGTTGTTAGTTTTGTACAAATTTCGAATCGGTTTATACAAATACACGTGCTTCTTGTAGGGGGGCTTCTGGGCGCACTTTACTTTCTATTAAATGAAATGCTTGTAATTGAACCGATGTTTCGCCTGTATTGGCCGTTTCTCCATTTGCCTTTAAGTTTAAGTATTATTCTCATATTGCTTTATCATCAACCTTTGCTGCAAGCTGCTGCTTGTTCACTGGCCGTTATGTTTGGACATGGATTGACTGTTTGGCATAATGCTGCTTCAAGCTCTATAGTGCTTGGTGATAAGCTCTTTCAAGACCATTGGTGGTTAATGATGTTGAGTGTTCGAGTTGGTTCTGAAGTTTTAATTGTATGTAGACGAGCGTGTGTTCACTGTATTCAAGCATGGAATCAAAGACGCAGGGACTAAAATAGCCATCGACAAGGTTTTTTGATATGATGTATAGGCATAAGTTTACAGGGTGAATGTTTAACTTGATACCGTTTTGAGGAGTGACTAACTATGTCTAGACCTATTGTTGCCATTGTTGGGAGGCCGAATGTCGGAAAGTCTACGATTTTCAACCGCATTGTTGGCGAACGCATGGCTATTGTTGAGGATAAACCAGGTATTACTAGAGATCGCTTGTATGGAACAGGCGAATGGAATGATATCCCGTTTAGTATTATTGATACGGGGGGGATTGAAGTTTATGGCGAAGATGAAATCGTAAAGTCGATTAAGGTACAGGCTGAATTAGCGATTGAAGAAGCTGATGTCATTGTATTTATGGTCGATGTCAAGTCGGGTTTGTCTCCGGCTGATGCTGAAGTTTCTGAAATGCTGTTCAAGTCGAATAAACCTGTTATTCTTGCGGTGAACAAGGTGGATAACCAAGAACGCATAGAAGATACATATGAATTTTACAGCCTAGGCTTTGGAACACCGATTGCCATTTCTGGATCGCATGGATTAGGCATCGGCGAATTATTGGATGAAATTGTGGCCAAGCTGCCAGTGCTGGAAGAAGATGAATTTCCAGATGAGACGATCCGCGTAGCCTTGATTGGAAGACCTAATGTGGGCAAATCTTCTTTAGTGAATGCGCTGCTTGGGGAAGAGCGCGTAATCGTGAGCAACGTAGCGGGTACCACACGAGATGCTATTGATACCCCGTTTGAGTTAGATGGTCAATCTTATGTTCTAATTGATACCGCAGGGATGAGAAAACGGGGTAAGGTGTATGAAGCCACCGAAAAATACAGCGTCATGCGTGCTATGAAAGCGATTGAGCGCGCGGATGTGGTGCTTGTAGTTATCAATGGTGAAGAAGGAATCATCGAGCAGGATAAGCACGTGGCAGGTTATGCTCATGAATTAGGAAAAGCGGCTATTTTTATAGTGAATAAATGGGATGTTGTAGAGAAGGATGACAAAACGCTGCACCAATTCACACAGAAGATCAGGGATCATTTCCTGTTTATGCCTTACGCACCTGTCTTGTTCGTGTCGGCACTTACGAAGCAGAGGGTTCATAAAATTCTGCCATTGGTTAGCCACGTAGCTGAACAGCATGCACTTCGCGTTCAAACGCACGTGCTGAATGATGTTGTTTCAGACGCAGTTGCAATAAATGCACCGCCAACAGATAAAGGGCGTCGTCTGAAGATTAACTATGCTACACAAGTAGCGGTTAAACCGCCGACCTTTATTGTGTTCGTGAATGATCCGGAGCTTATGCATTTTTCGTATGAGCGTTACCTAGATAATAAAATAAGAGCGGCATTTGGCTTCGAAGGAACACCTATTCGAATTTTCACACGTAGAAAATCTGAGAAAGAGTCTTGAGGGAATGGGAGAGGTTGAATTGGTTGCGGTTTTGCTTATCGTCATTAGCTATTTGTTAGGATCCATTACGTTTAGTTTTATAGTGGGGAAATTATTCAGGGGCGTAGACGTTCGCAAACATGGCAGTGGTAATGCTGGAGCCACAAATACGTTAAGGGTATTAGGGATCGGACCTGCTATATTAGTATTAGCGCTTGATATTGCAAAAGGGGTCGGTGCAGTTTGGTTAGGGACGAGTTTTGCCGGTGACGATCAATTGTGGCTGCCTGTTGTATGTGGAATTAGCGTTGTTGCTGGTCATAATTGGCCGATCTTTTTCGGTTTTAAAGGAGGAAAGGGCATTGCAACTACCATTGGTGTACTTGCAACCCTATCGTTCCTGCCTGCTTTATATGCTGGGCTAGCTGCTATCATTGTTATTATTATCACACGCTACGTATCATTAGGCTCATTGATATTTACTTGGTTAACACCCGTGTTTTTACTTCTGCTAGATAAACCGCTTACTTATGTTTGGGCTAGTGTGGTTATTCTGCTGCTTGCGACTTATCGTCACCGTACCAATCTGAAGAAACTGATTAATGGAACAGAGCATAAGATTGGTTCAGGTTCATCGCAATAAGGAAACACAACAATCAAGGGAGAGGAAGATTAATGGAACCTAACAAAATTGGAGTGCTTGTAGCAGGGAGTTGGGGAACGGCACTAGCATCTGTACTAGCTGATAACGGTCATGATGTACGTTTGTGGTCAAGGAATGAAGCACAAGTTCAGGAAATAAACACGGCACATACGAATTCGAAATATTTGCCAGGGCAACGATTGTCTCCAGCCATTAAAGCTACCACTTCTATAGCAGAAGCTGTACAGGATGCTGAGGCGGTATTATTGGTTGCCCCTTCTTCTGCCATGCGGGGGGTTGCTAAACAAATAAGTCCCTACATACGTTCGAATACTACCGTTATTCATGCTACAAAAGGATTTGAAGTGGACACGTTAAAGACGATGCTATCGGTTATTGCTGAAGAGCTTCCACAGACTAAGCCGGAACACCTCGTTGTTTTGTCTGGTCCGAGCCATGCGGAAGAAGTGATTACGAAGTGTCCTACTACTGTTGTCGTGGCATCCCAATCTATGGAACATGCTAAGAAAGCGCAAGATTTATTAATTAACAGTTACTTTAGAGTGTATACCAATCCGGATGTGCTGGGTGTGGAAATCGGAGCCGCACTGAAGAATATTATCGCTTTGGGTGCAGGTCTATCCGATGGTCTGGGATTTGGCGATAACGCAAAGGCGGCCTTGCTAACTCGAGGTTTGACTGAGATTGCACGATTAGGCGCTGCCATGGGTGGAAATCCTATGACCTTCGCTGGTCTTGCTGGTGTAGGCGACCTTGTTGTAACGTGCACTAGTAAGCATAGCCGTAACTGGAGAGCAGGTTACATGCTTGGTCAAGGGAAATCCTTGGATGAAGTTCTAAACAGCATGGGGATGGTTGTCGAAGGGATTAAAACGACCCGTGCAGCCTATGAGTTGGCTAAAACCTATAACGTTGAAATGCCCATCACAGAACAGCTGTATAAAGTGCTGTTTGAGCAAAAGGCTCCTAAATTGGCCGTGGAAGATTTGATGGGCCGCGGTCGAACGCATGAAATTGAGGATATCGCTAAAGAAAAAGGCTCAGGTTGGATACAGGGATAATAACGCTTGACGGGGCATTGGTCTACACCATGGTGCCTCTCTTCTCATACGATATTAGCAGTATGGTATGAGGGAGGTTCGACGATGGCACATAAGGATTATTCTAAAGATGTGTTAAATACAGTCAAGAAGAAAACCGGAAAAGCTGTTACACCTAATCAGATTCAGAAGCTGGCTAGTGAAGTGAAACCGTCTACCGTCAAAAACGAAGCCCAGCTAAGAAAGTTGATTCAGCAGGTGTCTAGTATGGTGAACGTACCTGTAAGCGAGGCAACGGTGAGAGAAATTGTGAAAGCCGTTCAGAAGAGCGGGATGAATCCTAATAACATGGAACAAATGATGAAGATGATGATGGGCGGTAAAAAGTAACAGGTTTAAATGGACTTATCAAGCATAAGGGCTGAGGGCTCCTTATGCTTTTCTTCTGTTTTTGTTGATTTATTGATATAATGAAATTTGGTTTTTAGAGTGTACTTCGTTTAGGAGCGTTGTTTATGGATGCAATGGAGAAAATGTGGGTGTCTTTTATAGCAATCGGTTTAATGATAGCCGCATCAGGTTTGGTTACATTTGCGAGGATTAAAACAAAAGGTGTGTTCAAGTGGCTGCTTGTCATTATTGCTGTGATTATGTTGTTTTATGCAGTAGTTCTCGGCTTTTTGTCCATCGTTTAGATGATTGTAAGGTGTGGTAGTAAGGAGGTTAATCATGCTTATTTTAAAAGGAAGATCCATTGAAAAGGAAATCGGTGCCCAACAGGGTAAATCCCTTCTGGAGCATGCAATAAAGCAGGGCATTGATTGGGGTCATTCGTGTACTAGGGGAACATGTGCCAGATGCAGGTGTTACATAGAACAGGGACAAGACAGTCTTAATGAACCTACTCAGGCTGAAATAGATCGGCTCGAGCCGAAGGAGATTGAAGCGGGTTATCGACTTGGCTGTCAAGCGGTCGTGGAGCAAGATCAGACGATTATCGCAAGGAATAAGCCGTATTTCTAGCAGTGAAAGGTGTGGGTTGTGTTGGAACCAGTCAATCTTAAGGAAGCATTAATTGCACTGCAGACCTTATTGAAAGACCTTGAGGGTGATTGGATTGTTGGAGGCAGCTGCGGCTTGTTGCTGCAGGGCATGAAGCTAGAAAAACCGCCTCGTGATCTAGATCTCTACGCGGATCTTAAGACCGTTCGCCGTATGAATGAACGATTAGCGGCCTATGCAGAGGATGAGCTTCATGAAAGTTCAACCGCGTTATATCATTCCTACCTAAGTCATTTTCAATATAAAGCAGTACCGATTGAGATCGTAGGCGATTTTACAGTCAGGTCACAAGGCACCACCTACCAGGTGAACATTCATTCGGGATTAAAAGCCTTCAGTCCAAAGCTTCGGTACGACCAAGGTTACATATATGTCATGCCCCTGGCTCACGAACTGGTGTTTAACATTCTAAGATCACGAGCGGACCGCTATCAACCGATAGCAGATATGATGAAGCAGCAGCCTGAATTAACAATGCCTGCACTGTCTCACATTATCCGCAATAATGAGTTTGCTGATGTTCACCTGCTGCAAATCGGCGAATTGTTAGGCGAATCGCTGAATTTATGGACAAAGGAGCAGCATACATGAAGCCAACGATTACATTTATGCCCAGCGCCAAAAGTATACAAGTGTTACCCGGAACAACAGTATTAGAAGCTGCTAGAAGAGCGAGGGTTACGATCAAAACGCGGTGCAATGGTATGGCTTCCTGTTTAATGTGCAAGGTTAAGTCGCTTAACCCAGAAGGCTTAAGTGATCCTGGGACGAAAGAATTAAACAAATTAGGCCATCAATTGGATACTGGGGTGAGATTATCGTGTCAAGCGAAGATCACTGGTCAAACCACTGTGGAAATTCCCGAAGATCCATTAAAAGCAGTTATACGCGCACAGCTTGAGAAAGCTAGAAGAAAGCCCAGCGGTGCAATGTCAAGTAGTTAATTTTACGAAACTGGAAAAAGAAAAG
>CAYUSG010000128.1:0-10973 GCA_964447355.1 uncultured Paenibacillaceae bacterium | reverse complement strand
ACCGTATGGTTGAGCGGATAATAAGCAGCCGTATCTCCGACTTCATTTTCGTTAATAACGAGGTCTTGGTGAAAGAATAAGCGGACTTCCCGTGCTTCATGGGTAAGATTCGTGACTCGAATGTTCTTAAGAAAAATAGGTTCCCTCTGATGCACACCATCATTGATGGTCAGTTCGATACCTAATTCATTATGGCGCATGGTCACGTGGGTCACCAGAGAATCCTCGACATAAGACAGAGCGATCTCCCAAGCAGGATCGGTGAGCCATGTGAAGCACCCGTCCACCCAAATGCCTACACGGCAATAGTGCCCTCCGACATGATTGAGCTGCCCTACGAATGGATAATAAATATCCCTAATAAAGGAGTGCTGATCTAAGTTGACTAACATGTTCCCATTTCCAACGGCTAGCGGTCTTGGCATTTCATCACATCCTTCTATATCATCATATTGGGATTAGGCAGGCAGTGTTCCTTTACAGAGTGAAGCCAAGTAGTTGATTGGATGCATCCCTTCATCATTTTTTCCTAAAATGGTAAAAAACATAAATATACAGGCTCGCTTTCAAAAGGTAAAATAAATATTAATCTTATGATTAGGATAAAGAGGAATTCGGGTTCCTAACATCGAATATATTAAATTAATCCTGAATCATGAATTAATTTCATATTTAGCAAATACATCACAACTTTTCGCAATATAAATTTTTTAGAATACAGCATCAATATTGTGAGGAATGTGGCTTCATAGCGTATTATGAAATTGATTCGTCATTGGACCATTTTCGAAAAGGGGGTATCGCTATGAGCTTTTGCTGCGGTGCTAGTATGATCGGAACTAAAGGAACTTTAAAACATCTTCGTACTCATATCCATAACGTACCCTTACTGCTTTGTCCGGTGTGTCAGCGTGTTGAAATTCATTATTTGGTCGAGAGTGAATATGAAATTCTAGCAGAATATGCTCATGGTGACGGAGCTTTAGAAGTTGATTTTCAGGACTACGTGGACAGCCATGAACACGGAAAGCTTTACGAGAATTGCGTCAACAATGAGGATGAGCGTCCGATAGAAATTGTTGGGCATCAGATTGATATGGCGCTGGATTTGTTATCACTGGCTAAGCAAATGGGAGACGGTGAGTGGGAGTTACAGCTGAAGAAGCGTTTGTCTGTATTGAATAAAAGACGTAACAAGCTGACCAAAAAGAAAACAACAGGTGGCACACGTTAACCTGACTTCTGGCAGCCTAGTCACATATATCTATGAGATACGCTTCACCTTTCCGATATTGAAGGGTGAAGATTTTTTTTGTAACGATAATCTAGTACTACCCCCCTATAAAGCATAGTACATACGAACGATATAATAAATCAGAGAGGTGGATTCATGCTGCTCGTCCTGTTCAAGAAATTTATTGGAAAACGATCTGAGACGGCATTAACTGAGCAAGAGACACTAGAAGATCTGGTCATACTAGTGCAGGATGGGGATATTAAGCTTCGTAATCAATTGCTTGCAGATTACCAGCCTTTTGTAGCGAAAGTGACGGGCAATTTCTGCAAACGATATATTGATCCCCGTTATGACGATGAATATAGTGTGGCTCTAAGTGCTTTTAATGAGGCTATCAATCGCTTCTCGAATGAGTCGGGGAGGTCTTTTTTGGGCTTCGCAGAAACGGTTATACGTCGAAGATTGATTGATTATGTCAGAAAAGAGCAACGACATAAGCAGCTTATCCCATCCAGTTCATTTGAAGTGGAGGATGAGGAAGACAATCTGTATAACCCTGTAGAAGTAAACGAGGCTTTGGCGCAATACGAAGTGCAGAAGACGATAGAGGCCAGGCAAAATGAAATTATGGAGTTTAATCAACGGCTCCAGACTTTTGGGATTACCTTTATGGAGCTGGTAGAGGTTTCACCCAAGCATTCGGATTCAAGAGAAACGTTAATACAGATTTCGGCGCTGCTTGTTTCACATGACAACCTAATGGACAAACTGATCAAATCAAAGACACTGCCAATGAAAGAACTGGTGGAGCTTGTGGACGTCTCACGAAAAACATTAGAACGAAACCGCAAATATATTATTTCGATTGCGCTGTTGCTGCAAGGAACGTTTCCTTTTTTACAAGACTATTTGAAGATACCTGCATCTAAAGGAAAGGAGTGAGGAGAATGAATAAAGGCATCGTGATGGAACAATCTGCTAAGCACGTTATCGTTATGACAGAGTCTGGCGAGTTTAAGAAGGTTGCACGTCAAGGCAAGACATGGCAGATCGGCGAAGAAATTCATTTTCCTGCTTCAGAGCGTCGTTCGAGGCCAAGCCTAACCTATATGGCTGCAGCCGCTGCAGCGATTCTGCTCTTTGTGGCCGTATTCTCAGTGTGGTCCGGACTGCGCCCGACACCTGCCATAGCGGCTTATATTACGATCGACATTAATCCAAGTATTGAAATGGGCATTGATGCAGACCGTAATGTGGTTGAGCTCAGGGGCTTGAACCCGGAAGGCCAAGCCATCGTAGACACGATTGAATATAGTGACAAGTCTTTATTTACGGTGACAACTGAAATTATAAACAAGGCAGACGATTACGTTGAGAGCAAGTCTCCAAAGCTCGAACGAACAGTGATTGTCACCAGTACATGGGTCGCTGAAGAAGTGTCCCCAGATGCTCAACAAAAGACAGAGCAGCAGCTGACCATTGAGCTGAAACAGAACATTGAAACGACCATGGTGGAGAAGCATAAAGCGGATCAGGACAAAGTGGTGGTCAAGGCTTGGTCTACGCCAAGAGAGCTGCGTGAGGAAGCGATGAAAGAAGGCGTGTCCACAGGCAAGCTGGCTGTCAAATTGTTGGCTAAGAACAATGCTGAGGAGATCATATCAACGCAACCTGAAAGCGACGGGAATGAAGCTGTGGTATCGGTTGGATCGGCTGATGAATTATTGATGAATATAGAAGTTTTGCTTGAACAGTCGGATGAAATTACCAAGCATGACCTGAAGGAGCTTCTGAATCAGGAGCTGCAATTAACTAAGGCTCAAGAGAAGGAAGTTAAAAAGGCCATAAAAGAAGTGGAGAAAGCTGTAAAAGAAGCGGAGAAGGCGGCCAGAAAAGCTGAACATGCACAAGAGAAAGCAGATAAGAAAGCTGAGAAGGAACTGAAGAAGCAGGACAATCGAGGCCGAAATGATAAAGAGGAACCTTCTGAGATCATGGATGATATATTAGACACTTTACCATTGGAGACCGTTTCAGTACCTGCTAATGATTTAGTTGACGAAATGGTGCCTATAGATCTAGGAAAAGGGGAACAATCGTCTAAGAAGCAGGGGAAAGAGGCAGAGCATAGAAGCGAAGACAGTCATGTTGAAGCATTCCAAGGTAAAGATAAAAGTAAAGAAAAAGCTGACGATAAGTTAAAAGAAAAAGGTAACGAGAGAGAAAGAGGGCAACACAAAGGCAAAGAAACAGATAAAGAAAAGGGAAAAGAAAAAGAAAGAAATAAAGAGAAAGAAAAAGGGAAAGAGAAAGAGAAACGCAACAACAAAGACGATAGAGACAACATTAAACGTTCGGATACAAGCGCTTACAATAAGGATAAAGCGAAGGGCAATGATAAACACAAGGGCACAGAAGAACATAAGGAAAAAGAAAAAGATAAGAAGGATTAAAATATTGAACACGAACCGCTGAAATCAGCGGTTTTTTGTTGTAGTGAACCCTTCATGATTGGGGTTACTAACATTTCGAATATGACATGATCGTAAGGTAAAATAGACGAATAGACAAAAAGCAGATGATCTAGTGTGAGTGAGATTCATTTTAGCTATAAGGAAGTACAAACCGCGTTGCAGGGAACAGGGGATATTCAACTAGCAGAAGCTCTAGTGCTCGTTGTGGATGGGCAAGTAACGCTGCCTCAATTGCATCCTCAGCTGGATTCAGCCATTCAAGCAGAGCTTTCAGCTCGGGATAACGGCAGTGAGTTATTAGTACTGCCAACTATGGGATTTATTCCCTATTCATCCATCGTGATTGCTCGATGTCCGGAAGAAGGAGCTTTAGCAGAAGGACTTCGGCTAACAGGGGTAAGAGTCGCCAAGCTGGCATTGCAACGCAAATGGCAGTCGTTGCACCTTCATTTGGCAATACCTATTCAGCCGCAGGTGAAATCCTCCATTTATGCAGTGACCGAAGGTATTATGTTGGGACAGTATCAGAGAAGAACCTATAAGCTGGAGCAGAAACAAGACGCTCGATTAAGCGCGGTAAGTTATAGTGCAGAATTCGCATTGGACCCATCCGATTTAGCGCAAAGTATACAAATCGCACAAGTTTACGCTGAAGCTACTAACTATGCTAGAGATTTAACCAATATTCCAGGAAATATGTTAACTCCTCAGGGATTAGCTGAACAAGCTGTCCAATTAGCAGAACAAACAGGCTTAACTATTGAGGTGCTTGATGATGAAGCTATCGTGAATAAAGGAATGCATGCACTTTATAGTGTAGGTAAAGGAAGTGCGAACAAACCAAGAATGATCGTGCTGAAGTATCAAGGGCGCGAGCAATGGGATGAAGTCCTGGGTTTAGTAGGTAAAGGAATTACATTTGATACAGGCGGTATATCGCTTAAACGAGCAGAAGGAATGGACGAAATGATCAGTGACATGGGCGGCGCTGCAGTCGTATTAGGCGTGATGAAAGCCATAGCAGCAATAAAGCCTAAAGCCAACGTTGTTGCAGTCATTCCATCAGCTGAGAATATGCCCTCCTCATCAGCCTATAAACCGGGTGATGTCATTCATTCACTAAGCGGTAAAACCATTGAGGTGCTGAATACGGATGCGGAAGGTCGTATTGTGCTGGCCGATGGAATCACATACGCTAAGCAGCTGGGTGCAACAAAGCTGATTGATATTGCTACCTTAACGGGAGCTGTGATGGTTGCACTAGGGGATTCGGCTACGGGAGCGGTTACTAATGACCAGAACTTCTATGATTCCTTCTTACAGATGTCAAACTCGATTGGCGAGCGTGTGTGGCAGCTTCCTGTTTATCCTGAATACAAGGAAAAGCTGAAAAGCACAGTGGCCGACTTGAAAAACACAGGCGGCAGATATGCTGGAACCATCACGGGCGGATTGTTTATAGGGGCTTTTGCCGAGGATACCCCTTGGATTCATTTAGATATCGGCGGTACGGCATATTTGGATCGTGCGCAGGGCATTTATCCGAAAGGTGGAACCGGGGTGCTTGTCCGTACGTTAGCGGAATGCATTAGCGGAGAGGTCACGCGCCTTTAGGGCATGAAGCAAGCTTGATATCAGTTTAGAGGTTTGAAAAGGATTAGGGGTTAGGAGATAAGCTCATGGCAAAGAAGAGAATTGCACTGATTGGAATGGGCGGAATAGCTAAGAAAGTGTATTTACCGCTGTTAGCTAACCACCCGGAAGCGGAACTCGTTGCGATCATGAGTCGGTCTTACGATACCGCAGAGGCAGTGGCCAGGCAGTATCGAATAGATAAGAAATACAATGATCTGGAACTGTTACTTAACCAGGAGCTTGATGCAGTATTCGTGCACAGCCCAACACCTTCCCATTACGGCATCGTTATGGAGTGCATTCAAAGAGGCATTCATGTATACGTAGATAAACCTTTATCGTATGAGATCGAAGAGTCTATTCGAATGATCGAAGCAGCTGAGAAGAAGGGCGTGCTGCTTGCTGTAGGCTTCAATCGCAGATTCGCGCCTCGATACATAGAAGCCAAGGAATGGTTCGAGGAGGTAGGCGGCTTTGATCATGTCATCGCACAGCAGCATCGCACACAGCAGCAATCGATGAAGGCTAAGCATACCTTATACGATGAATTGATTCATATGATCGATTTGTTATTATGGCTGGGGTACGGCGTTCAGGAAGTAGCCTCCTATACGAATCGTATCGATGATGAAGGTCGGTTAATGCATACGAGCGGATCGCTGACATTCGGCAAAGCGTCGGGTCTTTTTAGCATGAACCGCTTTGCAGGCGCTGATCTGGAGAAGCTGGAGATTCATGGCGGCGGGCGCTCTGCAGAGATTACGAATTTAGAGCAGGCCATCTATTATGATAAGCAGCTGGGCAGATTGGAGAAGCAGTTTGGCAGTTGGGATTCCGTGTTGTACCGCCGCGGCTTTGAAAGTATTGTACAGCATTTTATTACTTCTTTAGATGCCCCGGAATCTTGTCAAGTCCGCGGGGATCAGGTGCTCGATACCCACTTGTTGATTGAGAAGCTGTCTAAGTAGCCTGGAACTTGGCGTGATCTGATTTGAAGGAGGCTGAATAATGGCGTAAATGGGATTTACGCTTATTTGGTCTCGTGCAAGAGGACATCTCCATTTCCTATAAAACCTTTATGCAGCTGCCCAGAGCGGAGTTTGGCAATGATATTCATTGCGTTACTACTTGGTCTAAGCTGGACAATGTGTGGGAAGGCGTTGCCGTGTCAACGGTCATGAAGAAGGTCCAACTGAAGTCGGAAGCTAAGTATGTGATGCTGCATGCCGAGCATGGTTGGTCTACGAATTTACCGATGGATGATTTCTTGAAGGATACGTCTTTCTTTGCGATCAAGCATAACGGACAAATTCTATCCCCTGAACATGGTTATCCCGTTAGAATGGTTGTACCGCATTTGTATTTCTGGAAAAGTGCTAAATGGTTAAGGGGCATTGAGTTTATGGCAGAGGATAAGCCTGGTTTCTGGGAGCGTAATGGGTATCATATGTATGGAGATCCTTGGGAAGAGCAGCGTTACGATTTCGAATGATGTGCAAACAACCAAGTGAAGGAAGACTTATGAATATAGACAGAAAGAGACCCGCGGCAACGGAGCCGCGGGTCTTAAATATATATATATTACAAAGGGGGTTATGGCTTTATTATAACGCCCTTTTATTAACGAAGCGTGAACGATATATTTCATTTGTGTTACATTTTCAAGAACAATTCTGAATTTAGCGTTCATTACACAGATAGAAAAGCTTGGCGACAGTGACTCGTCGCCAAGCTTTTTCTAAGTGTGCTGCTTAGGATTCATTTCTGTAAGGAACAAACGCTTTGGAGATGATCACTAATAAGATGAATAGAACTAAGATAGCGGCTGTGGAAGTGTAATAGCTCATATCTAGTCCTCCCTTCAACACTGAATTGCATGCTCTCCTGTTCAGGAGATACTACATTGAATGTTTGCTGCGTCAATATGGCTTGGACTAATCAACTATGGCAATGGCTTGATTAAACTTTGAGAGAGAGTAAAGCCTAATCTTTCTGGATTTCGAAGAACTGTCCGTGATTGCCGTTTAGTAAAAGGCGCATGTGTATGGATAGGAGTACATGCAATTCTCATGCAAATATCATAGGTTGTATTAAACCTTGATGAAGGAGTGAGAGCCAATATGGCGTATAATCCCGTATGTCCTGAGCAGAACCCCATTTATACTGAACCTACAGTTGTGTATAGAGATCATTTTGTACCTCAGCCTGTACAGGTGATTCATCCTGTAGAAATCGTGGACCGATATCATTGCGTACCCGTATATCAGCATGTAGTGAAATACGACTGCAGACAAGAGCAAGCGGCCGTTTGCGGGCATGTCCCAACTAAACGTAAAAAGCGCAGCAGACGCAGAAGGTAGTCCATTTACAGTCAATTAAGCGCATTAGCAAAGAAGAAGTCATCTTCCCGACTTGGAAAATGACTTCTTCTTCGCGTTAACGGTCTTGATTTAGAGCTTCGACCGCTTCTTGAATGTAATGTAAGGCTTGCTCGGGGTGATCCGCGTCCGTTCGGACGGCTAAGATCTTCTTCCGATCTTCAGGCATAATATCAAGCCTATTGATGAAGGGGCTGTGAGTCACATCTATACCGTACAGATGAGTCTCAGGATCATCTTTGACCTGTCCAAATTTAAGCTGCGCTTTGGATACTTTAGTCTCCATATCAGTCTCTATGCTGCTCAGCGGCATGAATAGTCCCTGACTCACTAAACGATCAAAATTGGCTTCATCCAACAAGAAGAGATCAGGATGTGATTCCATCAGCATAATCACGGATTTTTGTTGATATGCAATATCTGCCTCATTCCTCAACTCAACAGGTGAGTATACAAACTCCAGTGCTACACGCTGCCAATCTGGAAACAACTGCAGCACGTTTTGTTCTACTTGAGATAGATCCTCTGGCATTGCGAATACGCCGAATACCATCATTTCAAGATCAGCAGGCGGCAATTTGGCTAGTTCTGCAGCTTCACGGCGATTCTCAACAACACTGCTGACTAGAAAACTAAGAAAAATAATAATTGCAATCGCAGCTGCCACATGGAATTTATAATAATGGATAAAATGGTCTGCTTTTTCACGTAATGGAGACATTTGCTTAGTTGGGTGCTGCTGTTGCTCCTGCTGCAGGTAATGCGTTTGGATGAACCGATAAGCTTTGTTAATGGTATCGAAATCAAGGTTCTCCTGCGGCGTTGTTGATTGCCTCTGCTGAGCTTTATACTTGCGCATCCACATTTCGTATTGTGTCTCAATCTCTTCTCTAGTTGCTTGTTCAGAAACGCCCAATTTGGAATAAGCTTGTTTGATATCCAAGGGATGAACCTCCTAGTTGTTAGATGCTGCTTCACCATTATTGTATCATAATGCAAATGCTAGCAATCACAGATCACCTGCACCACTTGTCCATAGATCGTTACGTCTTCGCAAGCCTTTATAAGGGGCGGCTCCTGACTTGAGCCCTGAAGAATGAGCAGATCATCTTGCTTGAAAATCCGTTTAAGCTGAAGGGACTCCCCTTCGTGAAAAGAACACATTGCGAATTTTCCAGATTCAACGGCAGGTTGTTGCTTGATTAACAGCTTGCAGCCGGGCTTAATGCCTTCCGCAATAAAGTCTTCAGAACGGTTCACTATGCCAAAGAAGGAATGAGACTCTGTTGAAGCGCTATGCATGTATAGATAGTCTACAGGTTTGCTGGTTGTAAAAGTATCATCGGCTGTGAGCTCGGTATAAACAGGAACTTTAATGACGTGCTGTGCATCGTTGGGATAAGTCGTTGTTTGCTCCAGAACGATCTCTGGATTCGTCTGCTTGCTTGGGTATGTAGCCTTAGATGCTGCATAACCAGCCTGTTCCATCATCACCTCGTAGGGGATCTTAAGTGCTTCAGACAGCTTCAGCAATGTCTCTGGCTTCGGGGCAGAGCGCTGGCCGTTCTCAATGCGAGAAATAAGTGCACTGCTGACTTTAGAGTACATCGCTAGCTGATTAATGGTTAATTTCTTATGTTCTCTGACGGCTCTTAGATATTTGCCGAATGCATTGTTCATGACGCTCACCACCAGTTCTAGTTTACAATTGTCAATGATGACAGCGATATAGAGAAGTAGTAAAATCTATTGACTTAAGTAAATATCCAGTGATAAAATACCTATATAATTATTTACAAAAGTCAACATCTATATGAATACATGGGCTCATCATTGCACGGTAACGAAGGTGGGCGGCTTGTTTCACCTAATATGAGGATATAAAGAGGAATGAACGATGGATAAGAAATCAAGAGATTTAGAATCAATGGATTGGACGCTTTTTATGGAGCAAGCCAGCGTCATCGAGCTTGAGGATATGATCATGCGATTAAATAAACGAGAATATAATCAAATCCGATATCAATTAATTAAGAAGCTGATGAGCATGGAGCTGGATTCGAATGAAGGTTAGGATGTTCTAAGCGATACAAAACCAACGGGGCTGTCCATTTTGGACAGCCCCGTCATTATCTTATAACATCACAAGTATGAATGCACCTCATTGACAGGCTTCAATAGAAGCTTTACCTATGATGTATGTTAGCTACATTACAATCTGATTTCTGCCGGATGCCTTGGCCTGATATAGCTTTTGGTCGGCTTCATTAATGAGTTGATGCAGCTTTTTATCGATACTAAGTGAACTGATGCCAATAGAAACCGTAACTTTTCCTTTAGGCTGCTGATCTCTGCCTTTGAAAGGGAATTGTTCTACTGAACCACGTATACATTCAGCTGTTTTCAATACCTCAGAGCTGTCAGAGCGCCCCCTGAATAGAATGATAAATTCCTCTCCGCCATAGCGTGCCACAATATCTGAATCCATGGTGCAATCCTGAATCAGCTGTCCTACGCTCCTAATGACTTCATCCCCGGAAGGATGGCCGTGTGTATCGTTATAATGTTTGAAATAATCGATATCAAGCATGGCAACATAAGCAGGAGTGTTCTCCTTTAACACGGCTTCGGCTTCCACTTTAAAATACCTTAAATTCGGCAGGTTGGTCATATAGTCGTGATTCGATAAGTGCTGCAGCTTCTTGTGCTGTACATACTGTTGATTCGTGTCATTTAACATTAAAGCAATAATGATTAATGCGATTAACGAACAGACCAGGAGAGCTGCTTTAAAGGACAGGTTTGTGAATAACGGCATATCCAAGGTGTAAAAGCCCGTCAATAAGGTAATGAACTGATAAGCAATAAAAGATAAAACCATGCGCTGCATGCGGATGGGAGAAACAGGAGTAGTCTGGGTGCGGTCTCTGAACAGAGCGCCAGCCAATGCGGCCAATATGACTGCATTGATGATACCCGAGACCATACCGGACATGGATCCTCCTAACCATAGTCGGTATAGGAGCGGGATGATGATGCTAACTCCGCCAGCTCGCCAACCTCCGATATAAGCAGCGAGAAAAATCGGAATACTTCGCATGTCAAAACGAAGCTCACCGTATTCGAAAGGTTCAATCATGACGATAACAGACAAGATGCTCAGTAAAATAGGGATGGACCACATCCAGTGCTGACTGCCTTTTTCAATGATGTAAATTTTAATTTTCTGTATTAAATATATGAATGTCA
>CAYUSG010000127.1:0-10991 GCA_964447355.1 uncultured Paenibacillaceae bacterium | reverse complement strand
ACGGTGGTGTGGAAGGTCGGCTACTCAATTAATGGGTAGCCTCCTATCCGATTATGAATTCAACAATACAGCGCATTACGAAATGGGTTTATGCCTTAATGCAACGAGGTTGCAGAAGAGTATCTTTCCAATCAAATGGTATGAAATGGAAGACGTGTGGGGATAATAATGCTAAATGTCACAGACTTGTGCGGTTTTCGTTGAAAATTTTTCGGTTATGGTCTATCCAAACTTGTCTTTTTTATGTAATATAGAAAAAGTGATTAAAGAATTGGGGAGGACTTCAAGAATGTATAAGTGGGCGATGTTCGTATTGTTCGTCGGAGCTTCATTATTTGGTTTGCTAATTCTCATGTTCCAAACCCCTGAGGGTGCTGAGCACGCGGCTCCCCCTAAAGATGATGAACTGAGAATCACGGCTTCCAACTTCCAGTTTGATCAAGCGGAATACCGCGTTAAAGTCGGTGAAACCAAAACCGTAACGTTGGTTAACTTAGCTGGTAATCATGGTGTGGAATTTAAAGGTTTAGGCGTTAAGTTAGAAGGCTCAGAACTATCCCAAGAAATTACATTTGATCAACCAGGTGAATATGAGTTGGTTTGTAGTGTACTTTGTGGAGCTGGCCACACAGACATGGTGTCTAAATTAATTGTGGAACAATAATACTGGAAATTAAAACAGGCCTTAGCAGCATCAGCTGCTAAGGCCTGTTTTTTGTGCGTGAGCAGGTTTGTACGAATCTAAAAATGTTTATAAATACACGCGTTTAACGCATACTTTGGATGAATTTACCCATACTAAACAAAAGAATGAATCGATAAGGGGTGTGGGAAAGCATGGGGCTGTTAAACCGCGCAGGGGATAAATCCCGTGCTATTGAGGGATACCTTCGTCTTGGTCGCAGTACAAAACAGCTTTTACGCACGATTGAACCGAAACACATTGCTTTAATTCAGCATGAGGATTTGGATGATTTAGCTGCGGAAGGGCTCATTCAAGCTAAGGTTAAAGCAGTGATTAATGCAGCCGCAACGATGAGCGGCAAATATCCTTTGAGCGGACCGAAAAAACTGCTTGATGCGGGGATTCCCCTTATCGAAATCAAACCGGAATGTTTCGAGTTGTTCCATGATGATCAATTCATTGTGATTCAGAGTGACTCCATCATTGGAGAGGGATTGTTAACACCCGTGCCCTATCAACTTTTTAAAATTCAAGATTGGAAGGCACGCAGCTTGCTGGCTGAACGTAATGTGAATGCGCAGCTGCATGATTTCATAGATAACACACTCCAATACGCCATGAAAGAAAAACGTTTCGTTACAGAATCCTTAAATCTGCCTCGGATTCGAACGTCGATTCAATACCGCCATGTAGTTGTTGTGGTTAGAGGAAAGGGTTTTAAACAGGACCTAGCTGCCATTCAAAATT
Organism: uncultured Paenibacillaceae bacterium; assembly: GCA_964447355.1. Taxonomy (GTDB): domain Bacteria; phylum Bacillota; class Bacilli; order Paenibacillales; family CAYUSG01; genus CAYUSG01. The sequence goes on along the minus strand of CAYUSG010000127.1, from coordinate 9,559 downwards.
ATATAAATGACTACAAACCCGTGCTGATCGGCGTGGACGGCGGTGCGGATGCCTTAATCGAATACGGATATAAACCCCATCTCATTGTGGGCGATATGGACAGCATTTCAGACGGGGCACTTCGGTCTGGAGCAGAACTTCTGGTTCATGCCTATCCAGATGGACGGGCGCCTGGACTTGAGCGGCTGCGGCAGCTTGGGCTCTCAGCGGAAGTTATTCCAGCACCGGGAACAAGTGAAGATATTGCAATGCTGCTTGCTTATGAGCAGGGAGCAGAGATGATTGTAACGATTGGTCCTCATACGCATATGATTGATTTTTTGGAGAAAGGCCGTAAAGGGATGGCAAGCACTTTGTTGGTCCGCATGAAAATAGGCGCAAAGCTGATCGATGCCAAAGGTGTTAGTATGTTATACCATCGGCCTGTTCGCTGGAGTAGTTTGTGGGCTGTATCCATGGCAGCCTTATTTCCCTTAGCTGCACTAGGGATGATCCATCCAGGGTTCCGTTATATGCTGGATATGCTGTGGATGTATTGGAAGGTCGTTTTTGACGTCTAATTACGGTGGGTGGTAATACATGCTGTCAGGCAAATATCATATGGGCTCATTAGTAGCCGTATTCCTTGCCTTGGGTGTTGGCATTCTGATTGGCGGTACGATGGGGCAAAGCTGGATGGATCAAACAGAAGCTCAGCTCATTGAACATATGTTGGGCAAGTATGAATCAGCGATGCAGGAAAACCAGAAGCTGCACAAACATATAGCTTCGCTGCAGATGATGCATCGTTCGGTTTCACCGATTTTTGATCAGAAACAAATTTGGTGGATTAAGCCTGACAAGAAGCGCTATGATATGTTAGCTTTGGCCGCAAGTTCACTAGGTGCGGTTTGGGAAGAGAAGCAAGTAGAAGAAATTTTTAAAAGTATCAATGATAAAACCCAGCCTCCCGCACCCGATATTATGGTATTCACGGATTCAAGTGCGATTGAACAATGGCATATGAAATGGAAACAGCATAAAGAAGCGCAAACCTCGGTGCCGGTTGTTATTGATGCTAGTGAACAATCTTTTACTTGGAATGATCCTGAAGAGGTCGTGCAATTTATGTTATATCTAAAACACATCGTCGAGGAGGATCAACGTGCCAGCCCAACCTTCGATATCTATCGTTATTCCGGCTTGGAATGAAGAGCAGCGGATCGTCTCAACGCTCCAGAGCATTCGTCAGGGCCTGAATGAGCACCTAACGGCTCCAGCTGAAATCATTGTCGTTGATGATGGCAGTAAAGATGGTACATATAAGGCCGCAGAGGGGCTTGCTGATAAAAGGATCAAGCTTCAAGGCAATCAAGGTAAAGGGAAAGCATTGGAAGCTGGGGTTGGCTGCAGCACTGGTGATATCCTTGTGTTCTTGGATGCGGACTTAGAACATACTGCGAATCAGTTCTCGGTACTGGTGCAGCCCTTGCTTTCCGGGGAAGTTGATATGTGTATCGCAAAATTTCCAAAAGCCAAGCGTCAAGGCGGCTTTGGATTAGTTAAGGGATTGGCGTCGCGGGGCATCTTTAAGCTGTCGGGATTTAAACCGACTGCGCCACTATCAGGTCAACGCGCGGTCAGAAGAGAAGTCCTTGAACGAACAGGAGGCTTATCGAAAGGCTTTGGTATCGAAGTAGGATTGACGATTGATGCTGCGAGGGCGGGTTATCGTATTCAAGAAGTGTTAGTGCCTTTTAAGCATCGGGAAACAGGACGCGATCTGCAAGGGTTCTTGCATCGGGGGCGACAATTTATTGCGGTAGGTCAAACGTTATTCGAACGATGGAGGAAACCGTTATGTTAGATATGTTCTTATATCTGATAGGGTTAACAGCGGCAGGGGCAATCTTGACACAACAAGGCCTGCGTTTCCTCATCGCACACGGTTTAGTTTGTGATAATTATAAGGGAGAAGTGATTCCTGCCGGAACAGGATTAGTGATTTGGTTAATCATGCTGTTAAGCTACTGGGCATCCTCTTGGTTTCAATTGCCTTGGCTTGTATTAGATGCGTTTGAGCACATACAATATATTCTGGCCTTAACCATTATCTTTGTCACAGGCTGGATAGATGATCGCATTGGAGATCGATACGTTAAGGGATTGAAGGGGCATATGAACCGTTTGATAAAGAATGGGATTATGACAACTGGATTAATAAAGGCGGGAATGACGGCCATCTTAACTCTATGGATTGTCAGCGGATACAGCACGTCGCTCAGTGGAGTAGTGCTGTATTTTCTACTGATAACCCTGACGACGAATGCGATTAATCTGCTCGATCTGCGACCCGGACGAGCAATGAAGGGATTTATTATAGGAGGAGTGGTCATTATAGTAGCAGGAATATGGCAAACAGCAGTGAGCTTGCTGCTGCCTTTAATGATTGGAGTCATTCTTCTGCTGCCTAGTGATCTTAGAGCGAAATCAATGCTTGGAGATGCAGGTGCTAATATATTGGGATTTGCTCTTGGCTTCACCTTAGTGCTTGCAGCACCCTCATGGCTGCAGTGGATAGCTGCAGTAGTGTTGATTATTGTACATTGGATTGCTGAGCGAAGCTCATTAACAAAGTTGATTGAGCGTAATCGTATATTAAATTGGTTTGATCAATTAGGCAGAGTATAAACTGCCTATTTTTTGTTTGTTTTTTTCTTTTCCTTAAATCTTGGAGCAACATAATTACGCTTTCGGTCCCTGAACAGAATCCATCCACCGATAAAGGCTACACCTAGGGCAAAAAGCAGCAGGCCTGAGAGAAACATGAGCCATTGAAAATCATATGCGAGTTGTTCCTCATTGCCAAATTGGGCGAACCAATTAAACAAAGCATCTTTCATTAATAAGAAACCGTATGTTGCAGCAATCCCAGGAATAACAAGTAAAATGACAGCGATAAAACGAGCGAACACAATGCGATTCATAATAGATCCTCTTTTCTTTTCAACATAAGTCCAATTCCTATCATACAGATTCGAACTTTTTATGTCTATTTTTGTTTAAAGACTATATTTCCGAATGTGAAAAAGGTTAAAATAGAGATTAACGTCTTGGCATAATACAGCTTATTGAAGTTACATTTTATATATAGATTTAGTTTGGACAAGGATGAAATGGGGGAGGTTTTTAAGTGTCGGCTCAAACTTATGATATTGTTATTCTGGGCGGAGGAACTGGCGGTTATGTTGCTGCAATCCGCGCTGCTCAGTTGGGAAAATCAGTTGCAGTAGTGGAAATGGAGAAGTTAGGAGGCACATGTCTGCATCGTGGCTGTATTCCCAGTAAGGCTCTGTTGAGAAGTGCTGAGGTTTATGCAACGATGAAGAATAGTGAAGCTTATGGTATATCACAAGATGGTTTAACATTAAATTTCGCCAAGGTCCAAGACCGTAAACAAGGGATTGTGGACCAATTACATAAGGGAATTCAGTTCTTAATGAAAAAAAATAAAATCGATGTGTACGAAGGAAAAGGGCGCATTATTGGCCCATCGATCTTCTCACCACGCAGCGGAGCGGTGGCTGTGGAATTAACAGATGGAGAGATGGTTAACCTGATTGCGAATCATACAATCATTGCTACGGGGTCAAGACCACGGAGTCTGCCTGGGCTGACAATTGACGGAACGATTGTCATGACAAGTGATGAAGCGTTGCTGATGGAACAGCTGCCAGCATCCATCCTTATTGTGGGCGGAGGCGTTATTGGGGTTGAGTGGGCTTCGATGTTAAATGATTTTGGCGTGGAGGTTACGTTGGTCGAGGCAGACAAGCGATTGCTCCCAACGGAAGATGAAGATATATCCAAAGAATTGTTACGATTGTTTAAGAAACGCAATATCAAAGTGCTGCTCGGGGCCAAGGTGCTGACTGAATCACTGGACACGTCAAATGGAAGGGTTCGAATTCAAGCTGATCACAAGGATCAGGTCATCACGCTGGAGGCGGATAAGCTGCTTACAGCCGTGGGACGTCAGGCCAATATTGATGGAATCGGTCTGGAGAATACAGATATTCGGATAGAGCAAGGTGTCATTCACGTTAACCCCTATTTGCAAACGACCGAACCACATATTTATGCGATTGGCGATGTGAACGGGGGGCTACAATTAGCGCATGTTGCCAGTCATGAAGGAATTGCTGCTGTTGAGCATATTGCAGGGATAGCACATGAACCTTTGCCTCATCACCGTATTCCACGCTGTGTATATACACGCCCGGAAGTTGCTAGCGTGGGTTGGACAGAGCAGCAGGCTAAGGAGCAGGGCTACGAAATTAAGGTTGGCACAGTTCAGTTTAGGGCGATTGGAAAAGCGCTAGTGTATGGAGAATATGATGGATTTGCTAAGGTTGTTGCTGATGCTCAAACAAGTGACATCTTAGGTGTTCATTTGATTGGTCCGCATGCGACCGATTATATTTCCGAAGCTGCCTTAGCCCAGTTCCTCGAAGCTACGCCTTGGGAGGTAGGCAAGACTCTGCACCCGCATCCCACTTTATCGGAAATTCTAGGGGAAGCAATGCTTGCTGTAGATGGTTCTGCTGTAGGCATCTAAGCGATGTCACAGCTAAAGACATGACATTTGTAATATTATGTTTGCTATCTAAGCGTGGTATAATGAAGGTAGCAGGTTTTAGGACCTGGTAATAAGTTTTACGTAGGAGGTTTCTCCATGACAACTAATGTATCGACTCAGCAGCAAACTAGACATAAGCAGCTTGGATTAACGGATGAGCAGGCCGTTCAAATGTATACGGTTATGCTTAGAGCGCGTAAATTCGATGAACGAGGACTACTGCTGCAGCGTGCAGGTAAAATTAATTTTCACGTCTCCGGCATTGGCCAAGAAGCAGCCCAGGTGGGAGCGGCTTTTGCATTAGAGAAGCAGAAAGACTATTTCTTACCCTATTATCGTGACTATGCTTTTGTATTGTCGGTAGGCATGACAACGAAGGATTTAATGTTGTCTATTTTTGCTAAAGCTGAGGACCCAACCAGCGGAGGCCGGCAAATGCCAGGGCATTTCAGTTATAAGAAACACCATATCGTAACAGGCTCAAGCCCAGTTACAACCCAAGTACCGCATGCTGTCGGCTTTGCACTAGCGGCCAAGATGAAAAAGCAAGATTTTGTGTCCTTTGTAACGTTTGGCGATGGATCCAGCAATCAGGGTGAATTCCATGAAGGCTGTAATTTTGCGGGCGTACATAAGCTTCCCGTGATTTTTATGTGCGAGAATAACCAGTATGCTATTTCTGTACCGTATCACAAGCAGATTGCCGCCAAAAGCGTAGCGGATCGTGCTTTGGGTTACGGTTTTCCCGGCGTGAGTGTAGATGGAAACGATGTGCTTGAAGTATACAGAGTGACCAAAGAAGCAAGAGAACGTGCGATACGCGGGGAAGGTCCGACACTGATTGAAGCAGTGGTGTATCGTATTTCACCGCATTCAACATCCGATGATGACATGGCGTACCGTACCAAAGAAGAAGTAGATCAGCATAGAGACCAAGATGGCATTAAACGATATAAGAACTATTTAGAATCCGTTGGCTTATGGTCTGATGAGCAGGAGAAGCAGCTGATAGAAACACTCAATAAGGAGATCAAAGAAGCAACGGAATATGGGGATCAAGCGCCATTTCCTCTTCCTGAACATACGCTGCGGCATGTATATGAGGAAAGGGAGGGGTAGTTCGTGTCCACGATTAGTTATATAGAAGCGATTACGGAGGCGCTTAGGGAAGAAATGCGCCGTGATGAAGATGTGTTTGTGCTAGGTGAAGACGTCGGTGTAAAAGGCGGCGTGTTCGGGACTACAAAAGGTCTGCTTGCAGAATTCGGCGAAATGAGATCGATGGATACGCCATTAGCTGAAGCTGCAATTGCAGGTGTGGCTATAGGAGCTGCGATGTATGGCATGAAGCCCGTAGCTGAAATGCAGTATGCAGATTTCATGCTGCCAGCGACTAACCAAATTATTAGTGAGGCGGCCAAAATCCGTTACCGTTCTAATAATGATTGGCATTGTCCCATCGTTATTCGCGCACCATTTGGCGGAGGGATCTTCGGTGGATTGTACCACTCCCAGTGTCCTGAATCGATTTTTTTTGGTACACCAGGGTTAAAAATTGTAGCGCCGTCAACCCCTTATGATGTAAAGGGATTATTAAAAGCGGCTATTCGTGACCCAGATCCTGTCATTTTCTTCGAGCACAAAAAATGTTACCGAATGGTGACAGGTGAAGTGCCGCAAGAAGATTATGTTGTGGAGATCGGAAAAGCGGATGTGAAACGAGAAGGCAAGGACCTGACGGTGATCACTTACGGCTTACCTGTGCACTTTGCATTGCAGGCTGCACAAGAGCTTCAACAGGAAGGGATCAGCACGCATATACTCGATCTTCGGACGATTCAGCCGTTAGATAAAGAAGCGATTCTGGAAGCGGCGTCAAGGACGGGCAAAGTATTAATTATTCACGAGGATAACAAAACGGGGGGCGTAGGCGCGGAAGTATCAGCGATCATCGCAGAGGAATTATTGTATGAGCTGGATGCACCGATTATGCGTTACTGCGGCTATGATGTACCGGCCATGCCGATCAGTCCGCCGCTTGAGAAATTTTATATGATGAACAAAGATAAAGTGAAGGAAGCCATGAAAAAGCTTGCTTTATATTAGGAGGTTCTTTCGTGCCTGAAACAAAAGTGCAAAATGTGGAAGTGAGGATGCCTCAGCTGGCGGAAAGTGTTGTGTCAGCAACGATCTCCAAATGGTTGAAACATCCAGGTGAAACTGTAGAAGAATACGAACCGATCTGCGAGATTATTACGGATAAAGTAAATGCTGAGATTCCATCTACTGTGAGCGGCATCATGCATGAGATTCTTGTGCAGGAGAATCAAACGGTGGATGTGGACACGGTAATATGTACGATTGGGGTCGCTCAGGCGGATAAGTCTATCAGTGAGCTTGCTGCAATATCGGAACAAGCCACGACAAATTGTGAATTGTCTTCTGCGTTGCAGGGGGATAAGTCGATGAGGCAGCGTCACTCACCGGCTGTGAGGAATTTAGCAGCAGAGCATGGTGTGGATTTGATGCAAGTGCCTGGTAGTGGTCATCAAGGGCGAATTACACGCAAAGATGTGCTTGCCTTCATTGAGGCAGGTCATCATCAGCGGCAAGTGCAGGGCACAATGGCGAAGGCTCAAGTCCATCAATCGGCCGCACCCAAAGCAGCTCCTCCATTGGACCAGCATGATTATGTTATGAAAGATAGCTTAAGCGATCGTAATATTCCTGTCCGCACCAGTGGTATTCATTTGTCAGAAGATCCACCGAACCCTAAGATAGAGGTGGAGGATCGTACCTTTGACAATAAAGGGGAGTATCTCATTGATGTAACACCCATCCGCAATACGATTGCAACGAGAATGCGTCAAAGCGTATCTGAAATACCGCATGCTTGGACGATGATTGAGGTTGATTTAACGAATTTAGTGAAGCTGAGAAACAAGGTGAAGGAAGACTTTAAGCGCAAGGAAGGCGTTAATTTAACGTATTTATCTTTCTTGTTGAAGGCTGTCGTCAATGCCATTCGGGATTATCCGATTATGAACTCGATTTGGGCGGTAGATAAGATTATCGTCAAACGGGATATCAATATATCGCTTGCAGTGGGTACAGAAGATTCGATTCTGACACCTGTCATTCAACGTGCAGATCAGAAGAATATTGCTGGTTTGGCAAGAGAAATTGATGACCTTGCTAGGCGGACTAGAAGCGGAAAACTGACCCCTGCGGATATGACAGGCGGAACGTTTACAATTAATAACACGGGTTCCTTCGGCTCGATCTTGTCATACCCGGTTATCAATTACCCGCAAGCCGCGATGCTAACTTTTGAATCGATAGTGAAAAGACCGGTTGTGATTGATGATATGATTGCTGTACGTTCAATGGCGAACCTTTGTTTATCGCTAGACCATCGGATATTAGACGGTGTGATCTGCGGAAGGTTCCTTCAGCGGGTGAAGGAAAACTTAGAAAGTTACCATCCAGATATGAATGTATATTAAACCAATGATTCTGGATTAAAGCAGCAACTGAATGGCAAAACTTAGACTAGACAGCAGCATGGCAAAAATCATGATGTAAATGACAGCTTTAACGATCCACTTATTGTTAAACATATTATGATTCACTCCTTCATAGCTATAGGGAAAAATCTATAGACATTGTAACGCACTTCGAATTAGGAGGAAAGAGCCTTGGTTCAAAAAGAACGCATCATTCATTCATTTTTGGAATTAGTTCAAGTTGACAGCGAGACTAAGCATGAACGATTGATTTGTGATGTATTAAAGAAGAAGTTCACTCAAGCAGGTTGTACTGTAGTTGAAGATGATACAGCAGCCAAGACGGGACATGGGGCGGGTAATCTGATCGCAACTTTAGAAGCGACCGCTGGGATGGAGCATGTTCCTGTGATTTTCTTTACTTCACATATGGATACCGTTACCCCAGGTAATGGGATCAAGCCCCAGGTTGATGATGATGGTTACATTCGCAGTGACGGAACCACGATCCTTGGCAGTGATGATAAAGCTGGGATTGCTGCGATGCTCGAGGCCATTGAAGTGTTAAAGGAGAAGAAGCAGCCCCACGGTAAAATTCAATTTGTGATTACAGTTGGAGAAGAAACGGCTTTAGTCGGAGCCAAGGTGCTGGATCGTAAATTGCTCGAGGCCGCTTACGGTTATGCGTTAGATTCTAATGGCAAGGTTGGCGAGATTGCTGTAGCCGGACCAAGTCAAGCTAAGATTGTTGTAACGGTATATGGTAAATCTGCCCATGCAGGGGTGAATCCAGAGGATGGAATCAGCGCCATTCAAGTAGCTAGCAAGGCCATATCAAAAATGCCGCTTGGACGTATTGATCATGAGACAACTGCGAACATTGGCCGTTTTGAAGGTGGGGGCGCGACCAACATCGTGGCTGACAAGGTTATCATTACAGCTGAAGCAAGAAGTTTAATCAATGAGAAACTAGATGTCCAGGTCGAGAAGATGAGAAGGGCTTTTGAAGAGGCTGCGCAGGCATTTAACACAAGGGCTGATTTTGAAAGTGAAATCATTTATCCTGGTTTCAAATACGACGAAACAGCACCTGTGGTGACATTAGCGATGAGAGCGCTCGATCGTATTGACCGCAAACCGCATCTGTTTCATTCAGGTGGCGGAAGTGACGCGAACATCTTTAACGGTATGGGAGTACCGACCATTAATCTAGCAGTGGGCTATGAGAACATACATACCACAAGTGAACAAATGCCGATCAGCGAACTGTTGAAAACAGCAGAATTAGTAGTAGCTATTATCGAAGAAAGTATCACATCTGAATCCATTTCATAATGCGCTATACAGCCATAGCTATCACAATATACAGATGATTAAAATGTGCTGTACATCTATATATTGATTCAACTAAATAAAAATTGCTTCTATACGAAGC
>CAYUSG010000126.1:0-11021 GCA_964447355.1 uncultured Paenibacillaceae bacterium | reverse complement strand
TATATATATCATGCAATATATAATCCTATTAAAACAAATAATGTATAGTAATTGATTTTAAAAATTAGAAATACAGTACATTTTTTATCAAAATATGGAAGCAACTCATTCCATAAAGATACTCTTACGAAAAAAATCCCTGCCTCAGCTAGAGTGACCCTCATAACGCTGAAGAAGGGATTAAATCATAGAAGCAGTTCCTGACATACCTTCATACAGTTGTGCCTAGTCCTATGACAAGTTTGGAAAACCCGTTTGTCGTAATGCTTCGTACACCATTACCGCCGCCGAATTCGATAAATTTAGAGAACGAACCTTATCTGTCATAGGCATACGTACACACGTGTCTGGATTCGCCTCTAATAGTTCTACAGGCAGTCCTTTCGTCTCTTTTCAGAACACTAACAGATCCCCATCCTGATATTGAAATTCAGCATAGGCATGCTTAGCCTTCGTTGTTGCGTAGAAGAATCGCTGCCCCTCAAAGCGTTCCTGAACCTCTTGGAATGCATCGTAGTATGTAATATTCACCGCATACCAATAATCTAGCCCTGCGCGCTTTAATGTTCGATCATCTGTATCGAATCCGAGGGGCCTTACTAAATGCAAGTGCGTCCCTGTAGCAGCACAAGTTCTTGCAATATTCCCCGTATTGGCCGGAATTTCTGGTTCAACTAATACAATATGAAATGCCATGGTTACACCTCTTATATTTTCAAATAGGGTTTAACAACAATTTACACTCATTTTACTTTATCTTTATATGCGGTTGATTAAACATCATCATAATAGAAATAGAACCAAACCCTTTATTTAGTTATTGCCTTAAAAGGGTTTGAAGAATTTGTAAAGAGGTGACCGCATAAGAGCACCAAGATCCTTGTCGTTGATGATGAACCTTCTATTTCTATGTTAATAGACTTTAACCTGAAGCTGGCAGGTTATCAAGTCCAATGCGTCTATGACGGAGAAGCTGTGTTTGATGCCATTCAGCAATTTCGCCCTGATCTGATTGTTCTTGATCTTATGCTGCCCAGAATCGATGGCATTCAAGTGTGCAGGAAGCTGCGTCAACAGAATAATATGGTTCCCATTATTATGCTGACTGCACTTCAGGATTTATCCGACCGCATAGCTGGTTTGGATAATGGCGCTGATGACTATATGACCAAGCCCTTCAGCCCGCAAGAGCTGATTTCTCGCATTCAAGCGATCCTGAGAAGAATCCAGACACTGCCGCCCACTATCGAGTCAGAAGCCATTGAAATTGGCGATATTACTATACACCCCGAGCAACGAGAGGTCACTTTGGCAGGGAACCCTGTTGAACTCACGCCCAAGGAGTTTGAGCTGTTATTATTCCTCTCGAACCACCGAGGCAAAGTATTAAGCCGTCAACAGCTGCTTCATGGTGTGTGGGACTATCATTTTGTAGGCGATACTCGCATCGTAGATGTTCATATTAGCCACCTGCGTGATAAAATTGAACACAATGCCAAACAACCCGAATATATTATGACCATACGTAATGTAGGCTATAAGTTAACCGTCCCGAATCCGAATATCGCACCCGTTTCTCAACACACTTCATAACTAATTGATTGATTCACAAATAGCTGTCCCCGTCAGCAGTGATGCTCCGAGGACAGCTATTTCATTTCTTCTAAAAATATAAGGTTGTCTAAGACAGCTCAGCTTAATTATCCATGACGTTTCATAAAATCAATCATGAAATCGCTAAGCGCCTTGCAGCTTTCGCGAGGCACCGCATTATACGTCGATGCACGAAGACCGCCAACGCTTCGATGCCCTTTAAGGCCCACAAATCCCGCTTCAGCCGTTTCTTTAATAAACAACTGCTCTAATGCTTCATCCTTCAAACGCCAAGTAATGTTCATCAATGAACGGCAATCAGCATCTACTGTACCTTGGTAGAACCCGTTGCTCTCATCGATCACATTATAGATCAGATCCGTCTTTTCTTTGTTGAATTGCTCCATAGCAGCTAAACCGCCTTTGGATTTAATCCAGTTCAACACAAGGTTAACCATATAAATTGAATACACCGGCGGCGTATTATATAGCGATTTACTCTCGGCATGTGTAGGATATTTCAACATGGTTGGTATGTTAGCCGGAGCCTCTTTGATTAAATCCTCTTTAGCAATAACTACGGTAACTCCGGATGGTCCTAAATTCTTCTGAGCTCCAGCATAGATCAATCCGAATTTGTCAGCTTCAATCGGTCTGCACAGAATATCGCTCGACATGTCAGCGATTAACGGCACATTTCCAAGTGAAGGGTAGCTTTGATATTGATTGCCTTCAATCGTTTCATTCGATGTGATATGTACATATGCGGTATTATCAGCAAGTTCTAATCCGTCAAGTGATGGAATGCTTCTGTATTTTATCTCTTTTGTGTTAACAGGTACAGAGGTTTGTCCGATCAGTTGAGCCTCTTTCAGTGCCTTACTGCCCCAGCTGCCCGTAATGACATAGCTTGCCGTTTGTCCAGCATGCAATAAGTTCATTGGAATCATGGCAAACTGAGTGCTTGCACCGCCCTGTAAGAACATAACCTGGTAATCCGTAGGCAAGTTTAATAATTCTTTGAACAACGCCTGAGTTTCATTGTTGACCGCTTCGTATTCTTTACTGCGGTGAGAAATTTCCATAATGGACATGCCTATGCCCTTATATTCAACTAACTCTTCCTGCGCTTGCTGAAGCACTTCCAAAGGAAGAGCCGCGGGTCCTGCATTAAAATTGTAAGCACGTTTACTCATTCTCTACCACACCTTCTATTGTTATAGATCAGCCCATGCTGAACGCTTTATAATGGAATATGATAGCAGTTATCCTCTCTGCACACAAGTAAATTCCCTATGAATTCAACGACTTTTTGCCGATGGAATAACGCATTCTCACTACCACTCCTCTACTACATAGCCCCAAACATAATAAGCCGACATCCTTAAAGAAGGACGCCGACTTTATCATATAAATTTATGATGTTCTAGTATAAGTGCTAATTAGCAACCGAAATATAGATCATACTCTTGCGGATGGATACGGATTGCAACCGATTTTGCTTCTTCACGTTTGAAGGATAGGTAGTTATTAATAAAATCTTGGGAGAATACGCCGCCTTCAGTTAAGAACTCGTGATCTGCTTCAAGTGCATCTAATGCTTCCTCTAGGTTAGCTGGTACGCTGCGGATTTCCGCTTTGTCTGCATCGCTAAGCTCATAGATATTCTTATCGATTGGACCGTAACCAAGCGCTCTAGGGTCCATTTTCTTCTTAATACCGTCAAGACCTGCAAGCAGCATAGCCGCAAATGCAAGGTAAGGGTTAGCTGTTGAATCCGGTGTACGGAATTCAATACGGCAGCCTTTAGGTGTAACAGCAGCCACTGGAATACGAACAGCCGCGGAACGATTACCTTTGGAGAATACCAAGTTCACTGGAGCCTCGTATCCAGGAACTAGACGCTTAAAGGAGTTCGTACTTGGATTAGTCAAAGCAATTAGAGCTGGGGCATGGTATAGAATACCGCCAATGTAATGCAATGCCGTTTCGCTTAGGTTTGCGTATCCGCCTTTATCATAGAACAATGGAGTATCTCCATCAAAAATACTTTGGTGAACGTGCATACCGGAACCATTATCACCGAAAATCGGCTTCGGCATAAACGTAGCTACTTTACCGTACTCTTTAGCAGTGTTGTGCACGATGTATTTGTACTTCATAAGGTTGTCAGCTGTTTTTGTTAATGTATCAAAACGGAAGTTGATTTCACCTTGACCTGCAGTAGCCACTTCATGGTGGTGACGCTCAATGCGAAGGCCCGCTTCTTGAAGCAAACGGCAAATTTCGCTGCGAATATCTTGTTGAGAATCAACAGGAGCTACCGGTACATAGCCGCCTTTTTTACCGATTTTAAATCCAAGGTTTCCGCCCTCTTCTTGTCTGCCAGTGTTCCAGAAACCTTCAACAGAATCGACTTCGAAGAAAGATTTGTTAGTATCTGTGCCGTAACGAACATCATCAAAAATGAAGAACTCGGATTCTGGAGCGAAGAATGCTGCCGATCCCACACCCGCTTGTTTCAAATATTCCTCAGCTTTTTGAGCTATGGAACGAGGATCACGGTCATAACGGTCTCCCTCAGGTGTATGAATATTACACATTACGTTTAATGTTGGGTGTGCAGTGAATGGATCCATAAAGATGGAATCTCCATCTGGTATCATCACCATATCCGACTCTTCGATGCCTCTAAACCCTGGAATAGATGATCCGTCAAATGCTACACCGTTGGCTAGGAAGTCTTCGTCCACTTCTGAAGCTGGAATTGAGATGTGGTGTGCTCTACCCGATAGATCTACGAAACGGAAATCTACCCATTCGACATTATTTTCCTTAATTGCGTTCAAAATGTTTTGAGCTGACATGCAATTTTTCCTCCTAAATTCCGAACATTATACGGCCTTGGTCCGATAATCGTTCACTTTTATTGATGAATTTATTTGTATTATAAATCTACAACTTTTGCACGTCAATACTTATGTAAGGTATTTTTAATTGCTATGTCAGTATACCTAACATAAAACGTTTACATTTTCCTTCAAATGGAAAATCCCCCGTTTTACAACATTAACATGCTGTAAAAACAGGGGACTTCTATGATTGGAAAGCGTTCTACTGTTCTAAATAACTTTAGGATACAACTGCTTCTTTCTTCGTGTCGAAAGTTTTGCCGCAAAGCGGTGCAAGCTTCTCAAGATCTTTAAGTAAATTCGCAAACTGATCAGGGAATAATGATTGAACCCCGTCACCCGTGGATGAGTTATCAGGATCCGTATGCATTTCAATAATTAATCCGTCTGCTCCTGCTGCTACAGATGCCTTGCACATAGGTTCTACTAACTCACGGCGTCCCGTTCCATGACTCGGGTCAGAAATAACAGGAAGATGGCTTAATTGCTGTAATACAGGGATGGCACTTAAATCTAGTGTATTTCTAGTGTACGTTTCAAAGGTACGAATCCCTCTTTCGCACAGCATAACGTTTGGATTGCCTCCTGCCAAAATGTACTCCGCTGCATTTAGGAACTCTTCGTATGTCGCACTGAAGCCACGCTTCAATAACACAGGTGTTTGAATGGTTCCTAATTTACGAAGCAAATCGAAGTTCTGCATGTTGCGCGTACCGATTTGAAGAATATCGGTATGCTTGGCGCAAATATCCACGTACTCGGGCGTCATAACCTCGGTAATCGTTAATAATCCGTGTTTCTTACCGGCTTCTTGCATCATTTCAAGACCCTCTACTCCAATACCTTGGAAGCTGTAAGGCCCTGTTCTAGGCTTAAACGCACCGCCGCGAAGCACCTGTCCGCCTGCGGCTTTAACCAATCGAGCGATCTCATCCATCTGCTCCCAAGATTCAACAGCACAAGGACCGCCCATCACAACAAGCTCGCCTCCGCCGATTGTAACACCCTTTATATCAATAACCGTATTGGCTGGATGGAAATCACGGCTGGCTAATTTATAAGATTTAGAAATCTTAACAACATTTTCGATGCCTTTCATTTGACGCAGATGCTCAGCTAATGTTGGCTCAGCCTGGCCGATTATTCCGATAACTGTATGGTCTGTACCGCGAGAGACATGCGCTTGAACACCTTGACCTTCTATATATTGAACGATTTCCGCAATACGTTCCTCACTAATGGTTTTCGATGTTATTGCTATCATATCATTCCACGCTCCCTAATATTTATTTTTCCGCTTCAACGCTTATACGCTTTTAAGCTTTTACTCGTTAAAGTAACTATATTAAATTAGGATGCTTTCGTCAATACATTTTTAATCACACGACAAGAATTAGGTAAAAAAAGGACCCTGCCCATGGTCATGAGAGAGTCCGCTTCAATGATTATTTTTTGGTTTTTGCCGCAGGCAAGAGCCGATTCTTATTAATCGTGCGTTCAATCGCCCAAGTCTCTGGTTTATCAGGATCGAATTGTTCAATATAATGAATCACTTCTTTGGTAATCGGAGTTGGTGTTGATGCGCCGGAAGTCACAGCGACTTTCTGGATACCCTTTAGCCATTCCGGATTGATCTCGGTTACATCAGCCACTCGGTAGGCCTTTACGCCGGCAATCTCCTCCGATACTTGTGCTAAACGATTGGAATTATTACTTCTGGGGTCGCCCACCACGATCGTTAGGTCTGCTTGTTTAGCCTGTTCAGCAACCGCTTCCTGCCTCACCTGCGTAGCCAAGCAAATCTCATTATGAATCTCAGCCTTAGGAAATTTCTCTATCAAGCGGCTCATAATATGGCGAATATCCCACTGGCTCATCGTGGTTTGATTGGTAATGATGATGCGATCTGCAGCCAATTCCAGCTCCGCAATCTCTTCTTCCTTCTCAATCAGATGCACATGCTCCGGTGCAACGCCTACAGCCCCTTCGGGTTCAGGATGCCCCTTTTTACCAATGTAAATCACTTCATAACCTTCGGCGACCTTTTCACGGATTAAGTCATGTGTCTTAGTCACATCAGGACAAGTTGCATCAACGACTGTTAAGCCTCGTTCTCTCGCCCGCTTCCGGACTTCAGGAGAAACGCCATGCGCCGTGAATATGACGGTCCCCTCTGTTACCTGTTCAAGAATCTCTAATCGATTCTCGCCGTCCAAAGTAATAATCCCTTCATTTTCAAATGCTTCTGTGACATGCTGGTTATGCACAATCATACCTAATATATATATAGGACGCGGCAGATCGAGATTTTTGGCGGTTTGCATAGCTAGCACCATTGCATCCACCACGCCATAGCAGTATCCTCTGGGTGAGATTTTTAAGACTTCCATAGTTGAACCTGCCTTTCTTCAGTCAGTTGCCTCCATTATACCCGAGTCCCTCGTATCTTGAAAGGCAATAGGGAGCCAAATCGTAAATATCGAGCCCTGGTCCTTGGCAGTCTGCACTTCAATAGATCCTTGATGCTGGTCTATGATCCATTTGGCAATCGATAAACCCAATCCGGTTCCCGGTGTCTGTCCCCTGGATTGATCCGCTCGGTAGAAACGCTCGAACACTTGGGGAATTTCTTCTTTATCCATACCTATTCCCGTATCTCGAATGACAATACCCACTTGGTCTTGGTCACGTTTAGCCTCCAGCACCACTTCTCCTGTTTCTGTATACTTAAAGGCATTCTCTATGAAAATAAACAGCAACTGAATCATATAATCGCGATTGCCTTGCACGCTTATATCGTCCAGCGCTGTCAAATCACCAATCTTCCATTCAGCCGATCTAGGCAGAAATTGAGCCCTGCGTACAACTTCATCAATCACGGGTCTAATCGGAACGATGTCTTTATCCATCATATAGCCCGCATCGGCCCTCGCTAAAGAAAGCATATCGTTAATCAGGCGGCTCATCCGCTCTGCTTCATCGGCTATATCTCTCAACGCTTCGCGCGACATCTCCATGGATTCTGCCTCTGTCATTACAGTCGGCTGTTTGACCCACATCTTCTCCAGCAAATCAACATTCCCGCGAATCGTTGTTAACGGTGTCCGCAGCTCGTGTGAGGCATCGGATACGAATCGCCGTTGATTGCGATACGTTTCCTCAAGCTCATTGTAAGCTTGGTGTAATCTAGTCAGCATCTCATTAATCGTTTCGGTCAGCTGACCAATCTCATCTCGCGGTCCCTTATAATGTATGCGAGTATCAAGGTCGGTCCCCTTCTGAATATGCTGTGCGGCTTGAATGACATGATCTATAGGTTTAAACGCCTTGCGAGCCAGAAACCAACCTAAAGAAGCAGCTAGAAGTACAACTAGAAGCGTCGAGCTAAGCAGCAGTACACGCAGTTGGGACAAGAACTGTTCATTCGCTCCGGTATACACAGCCGCCTGCAGAATACCAACGATTTTATCGTCTATGACAATTCTCTGATGGTACACCAGAAACGGATGGCCTTGAATGCGAACTTGCTTGAAGAACGAGGCTCTCTGCTGCAATTGATTGACATCACCTTGCGAATAAGGAATTCTCAGCTTATGCTCAACAGCATTTCGCGAGGTGGTTTCTTCCAGCGTAGCTAAATTCACAAGCTGCAAATAAATGCCCTCCGATAAGAAAGTATCCTGATCATCCAAATAAAAGTCCAAATACCAGCCTTTAAATGAAGGCATAATATTAAAATCCATCCGCTGATACACTTCATTGACATGGTTCGTCATGCTTGTTTTATATTGATCTAACGCCGTTGTTTTCATGAAGTAGTACAAACCAACGCCAAAAAGCAGCAGCGTAATCGTTAATATCGATGTGTACCATAAGGTCAATCGTAAGCGGATCGACATGGAGTTATCGCTCCCCTCGCAGTACGTAACCGGCCCCACGAACGGTTTGAATCAATCTAGATGCTCCGTTCTCCTCCATTTTTTGGCGCAGTCCTGCAACATAAACTTCTAATACATTCGATTCCCCACTGTAGTCAAACCCCCAGATGTGTTCCATAATGGTGTCTCGCTCCAACACCCGTTTGGGATTACGCATGAACAGCTGCAACAGCTCAAATTCCTTCGTTGTCAGCTCGATTTTACGTTGATTGCGGTAAGCTTCCCTAGCATCTATATCCAGCACCAAATCCTCGTATGTTAGCCGGTTGGATTCATGGGTCTTATGTTCAGCTTTTCGCCTGAGCAGGGCCCGCGTTCTTGCCAACAGCTCCTCTAATGCAAAAGGCTTCACGAGATAATCATCGGCACCGATATCAAGTCCCTTCACGCGCTCGCTAACTTCGTCCTTAGCTGTCAACATAAGAATAGGTATATCCATCTCTGCTGCTCTGATTCGTTTGCACACTTCCCAGCCGTCCATGACAGGCATCATAATGTCAAGAATGACCAAATCGGGTGTGTAAAGCTTGAGCTCATCAAGTCCTGCTTTACCGTTCCGAGCCGTGTTCACTGTGTAGCCTTCAAATGTCAAGCTGCGCTTTAAGAGGGACAATATTTTCTCATCATCATCAATCACTAGAATGTCATGGCTCATTCATACTTCACCTCGCTTGGGTCCATCTATGCACTATTGTAACAAATCGTATGTGCCTGTCGCATGTAAACGACAAAGAAAGCAGAGACGATCGTGCTGTTCTTCGTCCCTGCTTCTTTTCCTTTAAGTTAATCTGCGTTTCGATCACCGATCATTATCGCGGTCTCAAAGGTTTTGCCATTGCGAATGATTGTGAGCTCAACCTTCTGATTTACTTTGAACCCAGTTACCTTATCTTTCAGGGCTTCGGCATTCTTCACCGCTTCCCCATCCATCTTCACGATAACATCGTAAGGTTCTAATCCCGCGCGGCTTGCTGGACTTGGAGTCTCGATCTGTGTAATTAACACACCATCTGTACTCTCAAGCTTCAAGTCGCCCAGCCAGCGCTCATCAATATCGGTCATTGCTATACCTATATATGGACGCGGTAAATTCTGATCCTTCTTAAGCGGTTCGAGCACTTCGAGAATGGTGCTGGTTGGAATCGCAAACCCAATCCCTTGTGCATCAGAACTCACCGCCGTATTAATGCCTATGACTTCCCCATTAAGATTCAGAAGCGGTCCGCCGGAGTTCCCAGGATTAATGGATGCATCGGTTTGCAGCAAATGCTTGTATTCACGCATATCCTGATACCCATCGTGAGTATCTGGAATATCAATCTCTCTTTCCTTGGCACTTAAGACCCCAACGCTGACGGTATGATCAAAGCCTATCGGGTTACCTATCGCTGTCACCCAGTCGCCTACTCTAAGCTTGGACGAATCGCCAATCGGTAACGTAGGGAAGGTATCACCTTCAATTTTCAATACTGCCAAATCCAAATCAAAGTCAGATCCCAGTAATTCAGCTTTATACTTCTCTTTATGACCGAATAAGGTGACATAAATCTCATCTGCATCGGCTACCACGTGCTCATTGGTCAATATATATCCTTCAGAGTCAAATATAAATCCTGATCCCATACCTGAGACTTGCTTACGCTGGTCCTGCGGCTGAGGATACTGATCACCGAAAAAGTAACGGAAGAAGTCGTCATTTGACATAGGTGAACGCCTGGAGCTTGACGCGGTGGCCATGGTCTCGATTTTCACAACAGCCGGGCTGGCCTGATCCACAATATCCGCGATATTGTTAGGCCGTACCACTTCGAAGGAAGCATAGGTCGCCTCCCCTCCACTGTTGCTCGATGAGCCCTTCGATACTTGGCCAGAGACTTGATCCGCTCCTGCCAGTGCTTGATCACCTGTAAACCAATTATTGTGGTCAGCAGCAAACATGAAGCTTCCCATCACCAGAACACCTACAAGGAAAGTAGCAACATAACTTTTGAATGATTTCTTAGGTTTAGACGGATAGCTCCAAGATTTAGAGCCTCCTGCCGAGCTCCCCTGTCCATGATCCCCCAACACAGGCGGCTTAGGTGTATACACATCCACACTGGAAGGTGTCCCTTGCCCAGATGCGTAAGTCGTTTGGCCGGAGACGGACGGACGGCTTTCAGGCGGTTGTGAACGGTAGGGTCCATAATTGTAATAGTTCATGCCCTGTTCCGTTGCGGTCTTCGTTTCTTCTCCTGCGGAACCTTGATTCTCTTCGGGAGCTTGACGCTGATCCGGCTTGAAAAAATCCTTATAATCATGATGATGACGATCGTCAGACATATCATAATCCTCCTAACCTATTCTTAAATCTTGAATATTTTGCGTGTACCATTCATTTTCTCGCATCTGCGAACCCGATACCGTTGTTCTATGCTTACTACTATCATGCACAACTAACCTTAAAAGAACCTTAAAAACACATAAAACGAAGTTAAGAATTTTACAACCCTCGACGACTCCAACCACTCTTGGCAAAATCCTTTAAGAAAAACCTAGCGGAAAAATCACCGCTAGGTCCTTTTTAGGTGGAAACAGT
>CAYUSG010000125.1:0-11065 GCA_964447355.1 uncultured Paenibacillaceae bacterium | reverse complement strand
ATATAACACTGGAAGTGCATTTTCTCACTATGATGACGGTCTAGAACACTCTATTTGGCTTAGCTTAATGAGAGATAGGTTGAATATTATTAAAAATTTATTATCGGAAGATGGTTCAATATGGATTACTATTGATGACAACGAGGCACATTACTTAAAAGTGTTGTGTGATGAAATATTTGGGAGAAGAAATTTTATAGCAAATATTGTTTGGCAAAAAGCTTATGGCCCAAGGAGCAATGCACATTTAATTTCTGATTCCCATGACCACATTCTAGTTTTTTCTAAGGAAAAATCTAAAGTGGTTTTTTCGTTATTAAGTCGCTCTGAAGAGCAAACAGCCAAGTATACTAATCCAGACAATGATCCTCGAGGACCATGGAAACCAGAAAACTCATCTATAAGTCTCCTGTCTGGGCAACGGGGAAAACAATATGCGAAAACTGGGGTAAGTGAAAACATATTTGAAATAACATCACCAACGGGGATTAAACATCTTCCACCGAAAAATAGGTGTTGGGCATTTACCCCGAAGAAGTATAGGGAATTACTGAACGATAATAGAATTTGGTTTGGAGCTAATGGGAATGGTCGCCCATCGGTAAAAAAATTTTTAGCTGAAATATCAAGTGGAGTTTTGGCCCAATCGGTATGGTTACATGAGGAAGTAGGTCATAATCAGGAGGCTAGTCGAGAAATAAGGGTATTATTTCCGAATGATGCATTCGGCACACCAAAACCTGAGAGACTTTTACAAAGAATCATTCATTTATCCACCAATCCAGGAGATCTTGTCCTTGACTCTTTTGCTGGCTCAGGTACAACTGGAGCAGTTGCTCATAAAATGGGTCGAAGGTGGATTATGATTGAGTTGGGCGAACATTGCCATACCCATATCATACCTCGCATGAAGCAAGTTATTGACGGCACTGATCAAGGAGGAATCAGTAAGGGGGTAAACTGGCAAGGCGGTGGTGGCTTCCGCTACTATCGCTTGGCACCTAGCCTTCTTGAAAAGGATAAGTTCGGAAATTGGGTCATAAACAAAGAATATAATGCCCCGATGTTAGCCGAGGCAATGTGCAAGCATCATGGATTCACTTATTCTCCTGACGATACAATCTACTGGAAGCAGGGAAAATCGACTGAAACGGATTTCATTTACACAACGACACAGTTAGTGACAAGAGAAATAGCTGATCAGATTCACGATCAACTTGGCGAAGGTGAAACTTTGCTAATCTGCTGTAAAGCATACACTGCAAGTGCTGATGATTATCCCAATGTTACATTTCAAAAGATTCCTGCCTCCATTCTAAATAAATGTGAATTTGGACGAGACGACTACAGCTTAAATGTTGCACAGCTTCCTCAACTAGAAAAGACAGAACAATTGGAGCTGTTTAGTGAAGGGGAAGAGTCATGAATAAACACGTAAACTCAATATCGGCGCGGCTTAGTTTGAGGAAGCCACAAAAAGAATCGTTAGAAATTTTATCGGACATTGTTGACGTACTGGAGCTAGGACGTTATGATGACCAGGCCCTTGCCAACGAATTAGAAAAGATCAAATCGTTGTATCCAACAGTTACGGATTTCGAGCGTGAATTCCCATCGGTTTGTTTTGCATTGGCTACAGGTGTGGGTAAGACGCGATTGATGGGGGCATTTATTTCCTATTTATACATTAGCCAGGAGATAAAAAACTATTTTGTTCTCGCTCCTAATTTAACAATCTATAACAAATTGATACAGGACTTCACCCCTAATACACCAAAGTACGTATTCAAGGGCATATCTGAGTTTGCCTCCTTGCCTCCTGTTCTTATTACAGGTGAAAATTATGAAGATGGCATCGGCAACCGTAATCAGGGAAGCCTGTTTAATGATGTCCATATCAACATTTTTAACATCTCCAAAATCAACTCCGAAGTTCGCGGCGGCAAAGCGCCACGAATCAAAAGATTAAGTGAATACATCGGCGAGAGCTACTTTGAATATTTAGCTTCCTTGCCTGATTTGGTTTTACTTATGGATGAATCCCATCGCTATCGTGCTTCGGCGGGGGTTAAAGTGTTGAATGAACTACAACCAATATTGGGTTTAGAATTAACGGCCACCCCTCAGGTTGAATCGGGAACGAGGTCGATTCCTTTCAAAAATGTGATTTATAGTTACCCATTACATAAGGCGATGGAAGATGAGTTCGTTAAGGAACCAGCCGTCGCCACACGTGAAAACTTTAATGCCAATCAATACACGGAAGAGCAACTAGAATCCTTAAAGCTTAAAGATGGTATTCTTGTCCATGAAGAAACCAAAGTTGAACTGGAAGTATATGCAAGGCAGAAACACCTACCGCTAGTGAAGCCATTTGTTCTGATTGTTGCACAGGATACAACCCACGCAGGTAAATTAATGGATATCATCCAGTCAGATGATTTCTTCGAAGGACGTTATCGAAATAAGGTTATAACTGTGCATTCAAACCAAAGCGGCCAGGAAAAAGACGAAACGATTCAAGAGCTGATGCTATTGGAAGACCCTTCGTCGGAAACAGAGATCGTTATACATGTCAATATGCTTAAAGAAGGCTGGGACGTAACGAATTTATATACGATTATTCCACTCCGAGCTGCGAATTCGAAAACTCTTGTAGAACAATCTATCGGTAGAGGTTTACGGTTGCCTTATGGTAAGAGGACAGGGGTAAAAGCAGTTGACCGATTAACGATCATTGCGCACGATCGATTTCAAGAGATTGTTGATGAAGCGAACAATCCGAACTCTATTATCCGTAGTGGAGTATATATCGGTAAAGACGTAGCCAAGGAACAGAAACAGGTGGTAACGTCTGTTCCCCAAATGGAACAGAACATTGTACAACAAGTGCAAAAGCAAGTCTCCGCAATTCCTGCTGGCACTGGCGAAGCAAAACAAGTTCAAACCGAAGACGTGAAAAGTGTATATGAATTAGCTCAAAGAAGGCTTCAAACGTATGAACATTTGCCAAGTTCGAAGCATTTAGCGACTGGAGATGTCAAGCGTCAGATAATCGAAGAAATTCGGTCGGAGTATCTTGTTAATCAATTGGATCTGTTTCCTGAACAAACTACTGCATTGATCGAACAAGTGGTAGAAGCGCTTGTCGAAAATACGATCCAGCATAGTATCGATATTCCGAGAATTGTTGTTCAGCCTGTTGGAGAGTTAACATGGGGCTACCATGCCTTTAAATTAGAAACATCAAGCGTCAATTTGCAGCCTGTTGCTGAGCATATTTTAATCCAGCATTTAAGAACGCACACACGGGAAATATTGCAACGGAAAAACAATTATGCTTCAGAAGAGAGATTAGAAGATTACCTGATTTCGGCACTCATTGATTATTCTGATATATCATATGATGATCATGCCGAGATTTTATACGAGTTAAGCAACCAGATGGTCAAGCATCTGCAAAGCTACCTGCCAGATGATAACGCTGTTCGCAATGTACTTCAATATAATCAGCGGCGGTTAGCCGAACTCATCCATACCCAAATGAAAGAGCACTATTATGAGACGGCAGCCGCTTACGAAGTCCATGTAAGTAAAGGGTTTACAACATTCAAACCAGTAAGCTATACGACTCTGTTGAAAGATGGGGTAAGACCGTTTCGTCAGCCAGTTGAAGATAAATCACGGATCCGCAGTATGGTGTTTGGTGGGTTTATTAAATGCTTGTACCCCGAGCAGAAATTTGATTCGGACAGTGAGCGCCAGTTTGCTGTCATTTGCGAGAATGACCTGAACGTGGATAAGTGGTTTAAGCCATTAGCCGAACACTTTAAAATCTACTACAATCAAAACAATGCGTATGAGCCAGATTTCGTGGTAGAAACCAAGACAAATAAATTCATCTGTGAAATCAAACGGGAAACAGAGATGGATGACAGTGTTGTTCAAGCTAAAGCACGAGCAGTCACAGAGTGGTGCAAGCACGCATCAAAGCATGAACTTGAGAATGGCGGTAAAGAGTGGGGTTACATGCTCATTCCCCATTCAGATGTTCAAGAAAATATGACGATTGATGGGTTGAAATCGCGGTATTTGTACAGAGGATGAAGGTAGATCGGTGAAATAAATGATATGCAGATTGGAGGTTTAAATTCGCAATGAACTCAATAACAACTTTTGATAGCACGAAAGAATCGCTACTTGACTTACTCCGAAGTATTAAAGAGGGGAAAACACAACTTCCTGACTTCCAGCGTGGTTGGGTTTGGGATGAGGAGCACATCATAAGCTTGCTGGCCAGTATATCGCTATCTTTTCCAATTGGCGCTGTTATGATGCTGCAAAATGGAAACGAGGAGGTGCGCTTTAAGCCCAGAATAGTTGAGGGGGTGGATTTGCCAAACCCTCCCGAACCAGAACGATTGATTTTGGACGGGCAACAACGGTTGACCTCGCTCTTTCAGTCTTTATATTCTGGCAATCCCGTTGCAACACGTGACCCAAGAAACAAGGAAATCAAGAGATGGTATTACCTGGATATTAACAAAGCCTTGGATCCCAATGTAGACATGGAAGATGCCATTATCGGAGTGCATGAAGACAAAATAGTTCGCAACTTTCGCAGAGAAGTAATTCATGATTATTCATCGATGGAGAAGGAATGCGAAGCCGAGCTCTTTCCGCTGTCCCTTATATTTGATTATTCAGGACAGACAGCATGGCAAATGTGTTATCTCCAAGCACAACCCGAAAAAATGGCTGAAAGAATAAAGACATGGAATGAGTTAACTCAAAAGGTAATCGAACGATTTCGACAGTATCAAATTCCCATCATTCAGTTAAGAAAAGAGAATCCTAAAGAAGCGGTCTGCCAAGTGTTTGAAAAGGTAAACACTGGCGGTGTTTCGTTAACTGCATTTGAATTGCTTACAGCAACTTTTGCTGCAGATGACTTTAACTTAAGAATGGATTGGAAAGCCCGTGAAAAACGTATTCGGAGCTTTAAAGTACTTGCATCTATTGAAAATACTGATTTCTTACAGACTGTCACACTGCTTGCCACTTACTCAAGGAAGAAAAACAACCCTGAGGTTGCTGTTAGTTGTAAGCGTAAAGATGTCCTGCGGATTTCACTTAAAGAGTATCAAACATGGGCGGAACAAGCCTCACATGGTTTTGAAAAGGTGGCTAAGTTTCTTTATGCTCAAAGGATATTTGCAGCAAGGGATGTGCCATATCGAACACAGGCAGTTCCGCTGGCTGCAATTTTTGCTGTGTTAGGTGATCGTGCTGACAACGACGGGGTTCGTACCAAACTAGCGCAATGGTATTGGTGTGGTGTATTAGGCGAGTTATATGGAAGTGCCATTGAAACGAGATTTGCGAAGGATCTGTCTGAAGTAATTGCATGGCTGGATGGAAAAGAACAGCCTTCCACAATACAGGATGCTAACTTCTCCCCTTCACGGTTATTGACGTTAAGAACAAGAAATAGTGCTGCTTATAAAGGAATATCTGCATTGCTTCTAAAAGAGGGAGGGCTAGACTTCCGAAGCGGGGATCCAGTCGATTTGCAAATGTATTTTGAGGAGAGTATCGATATTCATCATATTTTTCCGAGGGCGTATTGCAACAATAACGGAATTGACCCAAGGGAATGTGATAGCATTGTAAATAAAACACCAATTTCAGCCAAGACGAATCGTATGATCGGCGGGAATGCACCAAGTGTCTATATTGAACGACTACAAAAGCACGCAGGTATTACTCCCGAACGGATGGAAGAGATACTTGAATCACACGTCATTCATTTTGATTCGATATGCAAAGATGATTTCGATAAGTTTTTTAGTATGAGGCAGAATGCCCTTCTAGACAGAATTGAAAAGGCAATGGACAAACCGATAATCAGAAGCAACATTACCGTAGAAACCATTGATGATTTTGACGATGAAGAATTAGAATAGCGAGTTTTTTGGGCATTTAGCAACAGCTAATACCAAAGAAAATGATCTTATCGGGTGGGAGATAGTATGGAAATACTTGACCAGATTATAGAGGTTATTGAACGAGAAAAATTCGCCATCATCAATGTATCGATCTATAACAATCAAAACATCATGGCCGACAGTTATGATATTTGGTTCGACCATGAGGTGACTTTGTTTTGCATGCAGAAGTTGTATGTATATGAGGGCAAAATAGATGAAATCGGCGACACAATTACTTGCAATAAGGCTGAGTTGGGTCGAGAATTGGCTGCCTTGTATGCAAAAGGTCATGTCAAAGTCGAGAATACGGAATAGAGTTTGCAACATATGAATAGCCAATTAAACCGTTAAAAAAGGAGGATTTTGGAACATTGTGACGAATTAATATTTTGATAAGTATGGTCACAATGGGGTGTAAGTTTTGAGTTTAGAATTCGAAGTAATATCAGAAGAGGTATTAGGTGACCATTGTTATAATGCATGGGTTGTAAAAGGGAATTGGCAAGAGAAATTAGCTGAGCAGTATCGTGATCTCAGAACCGCAACAAGGTTCCCGATTGAACCAATATGCCTGGACGGCTTAGAGTTTAGCGTGGAATTTTTAAAGGAACGAATAGCAGCGAATACCACTCCAGAACGCAGGGGTGGTAATTTTGATGTTGTTCGAAGCGATTTTGGTGAAGTTATTTCTTACATGATGCTGGAGCAGGTTTATTCAACGCAATTTGGTTATAAATCGGTAAGGGACAGAGAATTAATTCAATTACCTGGTAGGGGCATTGATGGTGTAGGCGTTGAGGTGGCTGATAAACTCAAATTAGTTTTAACGGAGACAAAAGTCTCACATGACACCAGGACCCCACCCTCAGTTGTCGATTCCCAATCAGATAGTATGAGAAATCAACATATAGGTCATAACTCAGATGCCATTACAAGTAAAAAAATCTGGGATTTGGCGAGGAGAACAACAACTGCTGAGTTACAGGAGCTATTCTTTAAAGCGGCCTTATTGTTTGAAAGTCGCAATTTCGAAAAGCTTGATGTAGTTACGTGTTGCGTCCTTGTAAGACCTCAGAACCTGCATAACGGAAGTGACTTTGGTTCATTCAAATCGAGCCCGACAGATTTTCATCCTGGGAAAATCAGATTCCTTGTTGTATGCATCCCTGCAGAACATGGGAATAATATAGAATTAGTGGTTAACGAGTGGTTCCAATTGTTAAATGAGGGGGAGGTTTGACGAGTGCAGAACAATACCCCACAACCTCCTTTAGACAATTTAGACCTTCAACAAATAATTCACGAATCTGGAACGCCTGAATTTATTCGAGCTGCCGAAGAATTGTCGTTGATTCGGGAAATTACACAAAGGCCTTCAGATTATGATCAGGAGAATGTCTACAAACTACCTCGATTAGGGTTTCTTTTTGAAACGGAAGCAATTCGGACGTTTCGGAACTCCAAGACCGAATCGCATGTAAAGAAGAATTTTCAGTTCGCTTATGGCTGCTGGAGATCTTTAATGAACATCCCCAGTAATCAAGCCGATAGCATTTCTTCCAAGGGAGTTGAGTTACTTGGTTCAGAACTGACTGGTGAACCATTACCTCCCTATGTCATATTAGCCTTTCGGGTCGCAGTAACAGGATTGCTATCCGATAAGTCTTCGGAAATACGATTAGAACTTAATAAATTTGATTTGCAGCATGACTTTCAACCTGAAAATTGGGCTGAGAAGGTTAGATATTCATGTTTTCTCGCATTAATCTTTTTGTGCAGAAAGAAAAATGGTTGGGAAGACATTGAGAGGGCATTAGGAAGGATTGATCAACTAAAGCAATTACAATCAGAGTATGAGGAATCCTACATCGGTCAACATATTGAAGGCGAATCACAAGTAAATGCGGCTTATGAACTGGTGGGCTATTATAATTTAGCTCAGATTATTACTCTAACTGCTCAATACCTTAAGAACGGAACAGATACAATAACGCGTGTCTCAGATAGAATTGATAGATATAAAGATCAGGCATTAGAGGCCTTTAATGCAAGTAATGCAATATACATGGTCCATCTGACAGAATTATTATGGGCTGGTTGCTGGAAATTAGCCTCTAATTCGATATGGACACATGTAAATATCCTCGGCGAAACGCCGCGGCAATTTGCTCGGTTACTTACTGATCGAGGAAGACCTAATCCAGTCATTGAACTTTGGCCAAGTCAGCAAGATGCATTGAGAAAGAATTTGCTGGACCCATATAGGAGAGCCATTCTTGTCGAGATGCCTACAAGTGCAGGTAAAACACTACTTGCTAAGTTTACAATTGTACAAACAAGAGCGCTTAACCCAAACGGGAAAATAATGTACATTGTTCCAACTAGAGCGTTAGTTAATCAAGTGACCTTGGACTTACGAACGGACTTTGCAAATTTCCATCCTAAAGTTGTGGTCGAGCAGGCGGTACCTGCATTTGAAATGAACCCGACAGAGGAACGTCTGCTAGCGGGAGATGCTGATATACTTGTAACAACTCCAGAAAAGTTAGATTTGTTAATACGGAAGGATCATCCTGTAACTAGAGATATTGCCTTAATTATTGCTGATGAAGCGCATAATATTAGTGATCGAAGTCGAGGGGCGAGATTAGAGCTATTACTAGGTACATTAAAAAGGGAAAGAGTTGGAGCAAGGTTTTTGCTCCTGTCCCCATTTTTGCCTAATGACGAAGAACTGGTAAATTGGTTAGGTGAGGATCAAGCTTTGCCGCCAATAGGTGTGGATTGGAAACCAAGCAGGACAGTTGTTGGGATTTTAAGGCTAGATGGTCGAGAAGACAATCGCACCTTTATTCTTGAAACAGTCGCAGCATCAAAGTCACTTGATATAACTGCGGGCAAGAAAATTCGAATCGCTAATAAGGATATTGTTGACGGTAATCCTTCGCAGGAGAGGTATACCTTAGCGGGGACCAAAGTCTTTGTACAAAGGGGCGCGGTATTAATCCTCTGTCGTGGCAGGGGGACGGCAATAAAAAGAGCAAGAGAAATAGCAGAGACTATGGTCAGAATAAATGAAACAAACCCAGTTGTTAGAGCAGTTTGCAAGTTCTTGGAGCTAGAACAAGGACCAAACTCACCACTTATAGAACTATTGCATAGGGGGGTTGCTTACCATCATTCGGGGTTATCCCAGGAAGTTCGTTTACTTATCGAGGGACTAATAAAGAAAGACTTAGTTAAGGTAATCTGCGGCACAACGACACTTGCTCAAGGTGTTAATTTTCCGATTAGTACTGTGATAATTGAGTCATTAGTTAAAGGGTCGGGCAGCAGAATTACATATTCCGACTTTTGGAATATTGCAGGAAGAGCTGGCCGAGCGCTAATAGATACTTCAGGGATTATTGCGTTTCCAGCGCCTAATGCAAAGGTAAGGAGAGAAACTGAAGAATTTCTCAGGGGTGAGGCAGAGGAAATATCAAGCCAGCTAGCAAGCCTGTTAGATAGAGTCGACGAAATTGCTGGAAGGTTTAATTTAGCAACGGTAACGAAATTTCCTCAACTGTCATCTTTAATGCAGTTTCTTGCACATGCCTTAAAAGTTGCTGGTGATGTTGATTTAGCTGGAGAGGTAGAGGATTTGTTGCGCGCCAGTTTGATTTATCATCAGGCAGGTAAATATGGGAATGAAATGCAACGTAAGCTTATTAGATTGTGTAGAAGCTATCTCGAGGCAATTAAGGGTAGAGCAGGAATCCTCGAGATTGCAGACCAAACTGGCTTTGCAACGCCAAGCGTACTGAAGTTATTAGGGGAAAAAGCTCAATACAGGGATCTCTCCGACTTCGAAAGCTGGAAGCCAGAATCACTTTTTAATAATGATATTGGGCCGCTAACAAGAAGGATTATGGCGATCGCTGAGCTGCCAGAAATGAAACTAGGTAGGGGTTCAGACCAACCGTTCAATGCTGAGGAAGTAGCCACAATTCTTAATGAATGGGTTAATGGGATGCGATTAGATGAAATGGCAATAAGACATCCTATTAACCGAGAGGCTGATCCTGGGCTTAGAGAGGCATATTTCGGGCGTTATCTATATTCAACCCTATTGGGTAAAGCTTCCTGGGGTTTGGGTGCGTTGGAGGGTCTTTATTTATCAGGTTTGGAAGAGGAGAATTGGAACGAAGTTGGTTATGTGCCTTCCATGATATTCTTTGGCGTATCTAAAAAAGAGTCGGTATGGTTTAGGATGGTTGGTGCGCCGAGATTTATTGCCAATGGATTGGCTGATCTATGGGTAAGAGCAGGTCGTGGAGAACCTTCCTCACATGAACAACTAAGGAATTGGATTGGCTCATTATCTGATGAACAGTGGAGAAGTGCTCTTCCGCAACAAGCCAATATCTCTTCGGCAGAAATAAAAATGTTGTGGAATGAATTGATGATTTAATCTGGAAATTGTTTTGCTTTTCTCAATTACATTTAATTGTTCTAGAATGGAGAGGTTTTTAAGCCCCTCCATTTATTGCTAGGTTACCCCTTCAAACGTAACGGCGACTTGTAGCAATGCTGTTTCTAAACGTAGCTGTATAAAGCTATTTAATCATTACCTTTAAATCGGTACGGGGAACCGTATCATAAATGAGGCGAATTATGTATATTTTTGTAGTAATATGTTACAATGGCAATTAAGAATTAATTGTACGGAGGGGCATATGAAAGGATTAACTGCTGAAAAGTTATTAATGATGACTGCAAAGGATTTATCGGAGAATATAGCAAAGCATGTTGAAGAGTATCCCGAAAGGATTTCATCAATGATAGGTCATTTGAATTTATTAGACTTTTGGTCCGAAATAGTAGTTGATAGCCCTACAAATGTTATATTACAAGAAATTGGTTACGACCTATTGTCTTCAATATATATAAGCACAAATGGGATGTATAGAAATGCATACATAAGCCTAAGAAGTGCCATTGAACTAAGCATAGGATTTTTCTACTTCACAGATCATAACTACGACTTTTTAGAATGGCAAAGAAATAAGTTTGATTTAACATGGAGTAGATTG
>CAYUSG010000124.1:0-11083 GCA_964447355.1 uncultured Paenibacillaceae bacterium | reverse complement strand
ATGTACGATACAATTCATCATATGTAATACATTTTTCTTCATTATTTGAAATAAAAGTAATCCCTTTATTACTTTCACTTTGAACGTTTTGTTGAAAATATGAAATTAAATTCAATGTACTCCACTCCTCTTAGTCCGAAATGTGCAAAAAGATAGATTTCGCACATATTACACTCAATTCTAAAGCGCTTTCAAGTGGACGACAATAAAAAGATGATATAGTTTAGTCCATAACTAAATGGACAATATTTAAATTGCCATGTTCACAAATAATACCTTCATTTTTTCCTCAAAAAAAAACGGGTTTAGCGACAACACGCCAAACCCGCATTAATGTTAAATCAATCGAATAACACCCTGCACCAACTTAAGAAATTGTTCTTTTACCTTCTCAGTTGTGTCCATAACCTCTTCATGAGATAAAGGCTGTTCCAAAATCCCCGCAGCCATATTACTAATACAGGAAATCCCCAGCACCTCAATCCCCGCATGTCTTGCAACAATCACTTCAGGCACCGTAGACATACCGACTGCATCGGCACCTAAAGTGCGCATCATTCTAATTTCAGCGGGTGTTTCGTAAGAAGGTCCTAACAGTCCTATATAAACCCCTTCTTGAAGCGTTAATCCTTCCTGCTCGGCTACCTTCTTCGCCGCTGACCTCAGTGTTTTGCTGTAGGCCTCGGACATATCTGGAAAACGCACACCCAATTCATTTTCATTCGGGCCAATCAAAGGATTGCGGAATGTAAAATTGATATGATCCTTAATTATCATTAAATCGCCTGGCTTGTAACTTGTGTTCACCCCGCCCGCGGCATTGGTCACCAGTAATGTTTTGACCCCTAGGGCCTTCATCACGCGGATCGGAAAAGAGACCGTCTCTACGCCATAACCTTCATACATATGAAAACGGCCCTTCATTAATACAACGGCTTTACCTTCAAGCTGACCAACCACTAACTCCCCAGCATGTCCCTCTACTGTTGAAACGGGGAAATGGGGTATGTCACCATAAGGGATCACTTCAGATTGACTAATCTGATCAGCGAGTACGCCTAATCCAGAACCTAATATCAACCCAATTTCAGGGGTAATCGTAATGTGTTTTCTTATATACTGTTCAGCCTCTTTAATGTGCTCAGTGGTCAATTGACTCATATTGATTCCTCCATATTATTCATTATGATTTTAGAACATCTAGGAAGCTTGTTCCATGACGGGGCAACTTAACGCCAAAATTATGTGAGATTGTAGCGCCCACATCAGCAAATGTCTCCCGAGTGCCTAAAGATTCCGTTATCTCCAAGCTTGGGCTCCACACTAACAATGGTACATATTCCCTAGTATGATCTGTACCGCTGTGTACTGGATCATTCCCGTGGTCGGCTGTAATGATGAGTAAGTCCGTATGTTTGATACCCCTCATGATCTCAGGCAAATAACGATCAAACTCCTCCAGCGCCTTCCCATATCCGATCGGATCACGGCGATGGCCGTATAAAGAGTCGAAATCCACTAGATTTGTAAACACTAGCCCCGAAAATGACTCTTGCAATGCTGCGATTGTCTTCTCAATCCCATCCTTATTACTTTTCGTCGGTCTAGCATCTGTTACACCCTCACCCGAATAAATATCGTTGATCTTACCGATGGCAATGCAAGCCTTTCCCGCTTCCTTCAAGTGATTCATCACGGTGGCCTCAGGCGGTTTAATGGCATAATCATGACGATTAGGCGTTCGCTGAAAAGCCCCCGGTTGACCTACATAGGGTCTAGCAATGACACGGCCAACAGCGAATTCTTCTTTGAGTGTTAAGCGTCGTGCTATCTCACATGCTCTATATAATTCCTCTAAGGAAATAACATCTTCATGTGCTGCGATTTGAAACACACTGTCAGCGGATGTATACACGATCCATGCGCCCGATTGCATTTGTTCCTCACCAAGCTCATCCAGAATAGCGGTCCCTGAGGCTGGTTTATTGCCAATCACCTTTCGGCCCGTTTCCGCCTCAAACTGCTTGATCAAAGCGTCTGGAAAACCATCAGGATACGTTTTGAAAGGGATATTAACCTTGAGGCCCATAATCTCCCAATGACCTGTCATTGTATCCTTGCCCACTGATACCTCAGCCATTTTGCCATAATAGCCTTGTGGTTCGTTTACTGGCGGGATTCCTTTAATTTCAGCAATATTTCCTAAACCAAGTTGAATGAGATTCGGCAGTTGTAAATCCTGCATGTGTTCAGCAATATGTCCCAACGTATGAGCACCGTTATCCCCAAAGGAACCTGCATCAGGCAGTTCACCTATGCCTACACTATCTAGAACGATTAAACAAATGCGATTAAATTGCACATCATCCACCTCCATGCATGCTGCCACTTAGGCGCGATCCAAAAATAATAGACCAATCTGCTGTCCAAAAAAGGCGTAGTGAAGCACATGACAAGGACAACATTAAGTCCGCTATTTTTTTCGCGCCTTATTGTCTCCTATTATCTCATTAGCCTATACGCAATGCAAAATTCAACTCACAACGATGTCTCATTTCTTGAAGGGCTGTAACTGTAAATACGTTAAGGAACGCCATATCCATTCCAGCGGTCCGTAGCGGTATTGTCGCAGCCACCATATTGTAATACCAAGCTGCAGCATATATATAACTACCGTCATGACTACCCCAATGAACGGACTGACTTTTCCATAAAGCCCCAAGCCATAGCCGTAAAATAATGTAGTGCATAATATAGACTGTCCTATGTAATGACTTAATGCCATGCGCCCCACACCCGCAACCAGATTCCAGAATCGATAATGAGGTTTGTGGTGATGCCACATAACAATCGTTGAGATATAAAATATACATAAAGCAGGAGTCCCCACCGCTATACATATATAATTCATAACGAACCATAGGTCAGGTATCGCAGGGTCCAACTTTTGTCCACTGACCCAAAATAATATGCTTAGCGGCAAGCCGATCCCCAGCCCCCATAACTGGGCTTTCCTAAAGGTATGCAAATGATCAGCTATACGCTGGAACCAGCCCATCTTACCTGCATAGAGTCCCGCCAGAAACATCGTAAAAACAGGCAAAAGACTTATGATTCCGTTCTTGTACATCATTTCTAGCTCATTCAACCGCTGCCCATAGATTTCCTCCCAGCCGCCTCGCTGATATATCTGGATCGCTCGATCAATGTTCTGCTTCTCTTGTTGAATCATCTTTAAATTATCACTAGACACAGTCGCGGGATCTATCAGATTAACCAATGTAACCAGCCCCACCAAAAACACTACAAAAGCAATAAAAATACTAGGAATAGTGAATATCCAATGTCTGATCGTCTTCAAATTGCAGCGATAAAAGGCAAGCAGAAGAAAACCACCTAAAGCATAGAAGACAAGAATGTCCCCCTACCATAAAAGAAAAGCATGCAGCAAGCCAAATGCTAACAGCACAGTCATCCTGCGAATGTAAAGTCCCGTCGGGTTGAGTCCCTTAGCTTCAATACGGCTTAGAAAAATATACGCTCCCAGCCCAAATAAAAACGAGAACGCAGAATAAAACTTCCCTTCTCCCAATATGGTAATGACTGCGGACACGGCCGTATTCCATGGATCTGTCCATAGCACATCACCCGTCAAATTCAAATAAAGTAAAGGTTGACTAAACCCTTCCATATTCAACAACAAAATACCGAAAATCGCAATCCCCCTCAGAATATCCAGCGGCACAATGCGTTCATTTCCTTGGGTTGGTGTTAATGGATTCACCACATACCTCCATCATGTTCATTTAGGAGCGATCAAAAAATAGCAGACCTTATGTTGCTTGTCATGCGCGTCACTACACCCTTTTGGACAACAGATTGGTCTATTTTTTTGACCGCGCTTTAATTGATTTTAGCTCTAGGATGTGTGCGGTCATACACTTCCTTCATCCGAGTTTTAGTTATATGCGTGTAGATTTGAGTCGTTGAAATATCTGCATGCCCCAACATCTCTTGAACGGCTCTTAAATCCGCTCCATTTTCCAGCAGATGAGTAGCAAATGAATGCCGTAACGTATGTGGCGTAATCTCTTTATGAATCGCAGCTTCCTTGGCGATCTTCTTAATGATTTTCCAGAAGCCTTGCCGTGTTAGACGAGTCCCTAAATGATTGATGAATAAGGCCGCTTCTTCCTTACCCTGCTTCAACAGCTTTGGGCGCTTTTGCGTTATATAATCATTTAGATACTGCGCCGCGATCCGACCTAACGGAATGATTCGTTCCTTGGATCCTTTACCCATACACCTTACAAAACCCATCCCAAGATTCACATCTTCCAGATTGAGCGAAATCAACTCGGATACCCTAATTCCTGTAGCATATAACAGTTCAAGCATCGCCTTATCTCTTAAGCCATGACTGGTTGATACTTGCGGTGTATTCAGAAGTTGTTCTACCTCTTCAATCGACAGAACTTTAGGCAAGCGTTTCTCAAGCTTCGGAGTCTCCATATATAGTGATGGATCATGCGAAATGAAACGTTCCCGCATTAAAA
Organism: uncultured Paenibacillaceae bacterium; assembly: GCA_964447355.1. Classification (GTDB taxonomy): domain Bacteria; phylum Bacillota; class Bacilli; order Paenibacillales; family CAYUSG01; genus CAYUSG01. Next base: position 6,527 of record CAYUSG010000124.1, on the reverse strand, counting down.
ATTGATAAAAAGCGCGAATCGATACCATATTTCTTGATACCGTAGCTGTCGCTCTGCCTTGCTGCTTGAGAGACAATAAATAATTGAGAATATGGTGTTTCTCAGTTTGTTCTATCTGCTGTAATCCCTGTTGCTTTAAATAGGCTATAAAATAAGTAATATCACGTTCATAGGACTCTAACGTATTCTTCGCTAATCCCCGTTCTACCGAAAGAAAATGCATAAAGTTCTGGAGATGCTCCAGCATAGCGTAAACCTCACCTTCAAAAGAAGTCATGACACAGCCGTCTTGGCCTTACATTTTATTCAACACAATCGGGCAGACTCCTGCCGCCTCACTTATTCTCCATACCAATAAAAAAATTTCAATCGATCCTTTACGCTATAATGCTCAGCGTGAAAATCCTCGGATTCAAACACCTTCACAGCCTGACCATGCGGTGTAGAATAATGATGATCCGGCTCAATCCAGGAAGCAACATATTGGTAACCATAGTAGAAAACAACCGTTAACACAATGAATAACAGAATGAACTTTAATCGTTCTATGAATTTACTCAAAGAAAAAATCATAACCTAGTCCCTCCTCAAGGATAGATTATGATTTATTCATTCGTAATATGAACTGCGTGTAATACTAGTTTTATCGTTAACTTAAATTTTCATAATGAATGGGGCCGCTTGTCATTGCATCCTCGAGCGAGACATATGGCAAGCCTACACCTTCAGCTACCGCTTTATAAGTAACGTGCCCGCCGAATGTGTTCACGCCTAAGCGAAGCGGGGCATTGTCCGTTATCGCTTTACGGAACCCTTTGTTGGCAAGTTCAATGGCATAAGGAAGCGTAACATTCGTTAAAGCAAACGTTGATGTTCTCGGCACTGCTCCCGGCATATTAGCAACAGCATAATGCACCACACCATGCTTCTCATACGTAGGCTGACTATGGGTCGTTACGCGATCCACAGTTTCAATAGAACCACCTTGATCTACTGCCACGTCAACAATTACAGCACCCTTCTTCATCGATTTAACCATGTCCTCTGTGACAAGCTTCGGCGCTTTAGCGCCTGGAATCAGAACAGCACCGATTAACAAATCGGCTCTTGCTACCGCACTGGCGATATTATAAGGATTAGACATCAAGGTTAGTACACGACCGCCGAACACGTCATCCAAGTAACGCATACGATCAGCACTGCGTTCAATAATTACAACATTCGCCCCTAATCCTAGCGCCATTTTAGCTGCATTGGTCCCTACGATCCCACCTCCAATAATTATCACATCTGCAGGAGGGACACCCGGTACTCCTCCTAACAAGACCCCTCTTCCGCCGTAGAACGCTTCAAGAAACTGTGCGCCGACTTGTACAGACATCCGCCCAGCGACCTCACTCATCGGTGTTAACAGCGGCAGTCCGCCGTTGGGCAGTTGAATCGTCTCATAAGCAATACTTGTAACACCTTTTTGTACCAACTGTGCTGTCAGTTCACCAGCAGCCGCCAAATGCAAATACGTAAACAAAATTTGATTTTTCTTGAAATAACCAGTTTCAGAAGGCAATGGTTCCTTCACTTTCATAATCATGTCAGCCTTTTCCCACACCTCACCTGCATGAGCAGCGATCTCAGCTCCCTCTAAGCGATACTCCTCGTCTGTGAAGCCGCTGCCTAGTCCAGCGGATTGTTCTACAATGACTTGATGCCCTTCCTGCTTTAACATGCTGGCACCCGCGGGAGTTAATGCCACCCTGTTTTCATTATTTTTAATTTCTTTAGGAACCCCGATGATCATAGTGTAACGCCTCCTTAAATAAGATGGTGTTATTCTATTGTTCCCAAAAATCAAAAAACACTTCCAACGCCTGACTATTTTATCAGATTGAAAGTGTTTTTATATCTTATTCTGATGCTGCTTCCTTGGCTCGACAACGATGACAAATGCCCTGAAAATCCAAACGATGGTCCAGTACTTTAAAATTAAATTCATGTTCCAAACGTTCTTCCAATGGACCTAGCCAATCTTCCATGATTTCATCTACTGCACCACATTGCACACAAATTAAATGATGATGGTGGTGATGATTACTGTCACTTCGAAGGTCATATCGTGCAACGCCATCACCAAAGTTCATTTTCTCTACAACGTGTAATTCACTTAGTAATTCGAGTGTACGGTACACTGTAGCTAAACCAATTTCAGGCGCTTTGTCCTTAACTAGCATGAATACATCCTCTGCGCTTAAATGATCCTCTTCGTTCTCCAGCAGTACACGAACCGTTGCTTCACGCTGTGGTGTCAGCTTATATCCCCGAGACTGCAGCTGCTGCTTCACTTTCTCAATGCGAGCTTCCAATATTCTCACCCCTACAGATTGCACAAATCACCGACTGGAAGAGCAATCCTGCCGAACCTTGCTACTTGTTTACATTATAGGGGGATAATATGAGCAAAGTCAAACCTTTTAGGAGCCGGATATAAGATAAGCAAACGGTTCTGAAGCCATGAGCATCGGCGTAACCCACTTCATCAGAATCGGAGACAAAAATGCTTCCATTAATGAAGCGCCAAACAGCAAACCGACCATCGAAAGATGAATTAACGAATACGACATAAAAGGTTTACGAAAAGTCCCTTTCTGCTGAATCAAGCGATTTTTAATTAAATAAATTGAGAATGAAATGGCCGCTACACTGCTGATCATCAGGGCGGGAATAATGATGACATTTTGCGGGGCTACCGAAGCCAAGGCAAAGAGCATCCCTTTCCAAGACAGCTGCCCTACCATATATCCTACCGTAAAGCCGACCAGCACCCCTTTAAAGAAATCCAGAATCAGCACTATAGGCAACCCGACCACCGAGCATCCTAAGAGCCAAATTAATCCAACCCATTTTATATGCATGAAAAAAGCTTGCTGAAATGCCGTCTTCGCATCAACAGACAAACCTTGATCCACAGAGTGGAAAAAACTCCCCAAAAAGCGTGTGACCTCTTGCTTTTGTTCCAAAGACAGAGCATTCACCATCAATGCCCCAAAAATAACTCCCATAACGAATAAGACCGAAACGAAAATATAAAGTGACACATTCTCTTTGGCATAGTGTCTCATGTCCTTATTCCAGCGGTTCATATTACGTTTCCTCCCTCTTGCTCCGATTAGTACAAGCATATGAGGACAAACGTAAATCTATGACTCCAGAACATCTTGTATTCATATTCGCTAGAATTACATGATTAACGCTATGTTATTCCTTCAATACTTTTCCGTAGATTCCGCCGCCGCCGGAAGCTAAACCTAACTTGCCGGACCTTGCAGCTATAATCATAGCCGCAATAGATTCGTCCACAACTTCCTTCAGTTCTGATTCAGTTACTTTGTGCAGAATGCGCATTTCGGTTCCAAAATGACTCAGCAAACGGTCCATCGTTTTCGGGCCTAAGCCGGGAATGAATTCCAAAGGAACTTGGTAGTGATAAGGTGGACGGTAAGCAGGGATAAGCGGCTCTTTCTGATCAGCTATGGACTGAATTCGATCCATTACGCCACGGACAATTTTAGGGCTGCCGCAATAAGCGCATCGCATCAACGATTGGTCAGGTTCGTCCAGCACTGATTCGCACGCCGTACAATACGTCCGGTGATATTTTCCCAAACGCGGATTCAAGCCATAATTACCCGTAACTTTACGACCGTCTTCGCGTTTCAGAACTTTTACCAGCTCCGTGAAATTCGGCTTATCCATTAAGACTTCATTATACTCTCTTGCAATCTTTGGCAGGGAATGTGCATCTGAATTAGTAACAAAGGTGAGTGGTTCAAGCTCAGCAATATATCCGGCCATTTCACGATCAGCGCTTAATCCCAATTCCACCGCCGCAATCTGCTCCATGTTCAACAGCTCCTGCATTCGGTTGCAACAACTGCCATAGACACTCTTATACGGGGTAAAAATATGCGCCGGGATCAATATGCCTCCCCTGGCAATCGTCTCGGTCTGAAGCTCACGAGCCGTTGCATAAATACGTTGGGAACTTAATTCTATATTCGTCATGCGGGGTTTCATCCAAGCGGTAAAATCCTTCATGATTTCTAACGATGGAAAATACACAAGTAAATGGGCAGGCCCCATCCCCGTATCATGCACTTCAATTTCACTGCCTAGAATGACGGTCGTACTCCCATATTGAATACCGCCCCCGCTCAGCTCTATCATCTCCCCCCGTTCTACATAATGCTCGATCTCTGCCTGAACACTGGGAGCATGACAATCGATAATGCCTATCATATCCAGACCTTTCCGCTCGGATGCTTCATGAGCAATATTATAGAAGGTCAAATTACGGCTGCCGCTAATCTTGACGGGTCTGCCTGATTCCGTACGCCCAATGTGAATATGAAGATCCAAGTAAAAAGATCGCATGAATGAATTTTTCCTTTCTATGAGCTAGTTAACCGTTATGCACCTTTAAAAGTAACTTAGGTTGTTCCATGCATTCGGGTCATTTGCCAAATGTAAACAGCCATCATCGTTTTCGCATCAGCGATTCGTCCTTCTGCAATGAATTGCTGAGCTTCTTCAATGGAAATACTAGTACACTCTAGAAACTCCCCGTCATCTGGGTTAGCCTTCCCTGTCACCAGCTGGTCCGCAGCGTACAAATGAATAATCTCGTCTGTAAAACCAGGCGCAGTATAGAACGAACAAAGATAACTTAAATTGTCACAACGGTAACCTGTTTCCTCTTCCAATTCACGCTTTGCCGCTGTCATAGGTTCTTCACCCGGCTCGAGCTTACCTGCAGGTATTTCAACCAAACTTTTCTCAACCGCTTTGCGGTATTGCTCCACAACGAGCATCTTATTGCGGTGAATTGCCAGTACTGCTACCGCCCCCGGATGCTTAACTATTTCACGTGTAGAAGTCTCACCGTTCGGAAGTTTGACTGTATCTACTTGTAAGGAAATAAATTTACCTTGAAAGACTGGGTCAGTGTATAGCGTTACTTCTTCGAATTTTTTGGGTTCCTTGTTTGACATAGCTATCGTATAACCTCCATTCATAAAATGTACAAGCCCTGCATATGTTTCATTATACCAGTTTTTAGGAAGGGACTGCATGTCATGTACAGTATTCATACACTCCAATCAATCAAATTCGTCGGGAAAGCATGGGAAATCCGTGATCGATTAAAACAAATGCACAGACTGTATCCTAATGTTTCTTTAAAGGATTTTCTGTCGATTCAGCCTGCAATCGGACATATTCCTCCCAAGCGTATTCAGCCGCCGCACAAACGCCAAAGAAAAATGCCTCATCTTCAACTAATCCCCTTCCCATCGTCCGAACCTGCAGGGGATACTCGCGCATACTTTCTGATATTTGATTAACCGACAAACCACTCATCCACTTAACCTGATGTTTTTGATCTAACTGATACGCTTTAATCTGCTGTTCCAAATGATTCATTTGCTTAGCGGGCAGTCGATCAGGTAATGCGAGAATGACCTGCTTATCAGCCAGTTTCGACAAAGTATAAAGTTGATGATGACTTATTCCTGTGTGCCTCTTTCTAATGTCTGCAAAACTAATTCTAGGAATCACGACAGGTTTTCCGCCTAATAAGTGAACGGCATTAATTAATTCTATAACTTCAACACCGCTGTGACCTAGTAGAGTTCCAGTCCCAACGATACCGGGCCCCAAAGTTACAATGGAAATATTCGCCTTTTGAATATGTTTAGCTGCTATTAAAGCTGTATATTTATTTATCGTTTCTAGTTCTCCCCCGTAAGCATGTCCATACGTAATTGTCCCATCTATCCAATCCAGGGTGCTCAGAGTGCTGACATGATGACTGAATTGAATGGGCAGTGCCCCCCCCTCGCTCATAATGTAACTGATTGCAGGTTGAAGATTCCCTTGTTGCCTGCCTAATCTCCTCATCCAGCTTACTGCGATCGGCAGCATACTATGAAGCTCTCCAATTAAGACTGGCATTCCTTCCAATTGCTGCTCTGCAGCAAACACATGATGGTATGGACTTTCGGGCGCCTCAGCGGCTAGAACTTTTCTTTGGAGCGGTGTATACCTCAGTTTTATAATGTGTCCATTAGATGGATGAGATTTCACTTCTGCGAGCCTTGATTCGGGTGCAATGATGGAATGAACAAAATGAACCCCGCCGGTCCCCAAGTTCAAATCCACTGCCGTTGTGTTCAACAGGACACGGTCCCCAAGTTCAAGCTGGGGCAATACGTCAGTATAGTGCAGTGCTTTGGCCAAGCCCCCCTCATCTGTCTGAACCTGCAGCTCCTGTAAACAAGGACGTAATGATATTATACGCGTTACGGTCGCTTCAACCCAGTGAATCATCCACTCACATCCTATCCTTCGTTAGTCGTTGTCACACAGTATTACCATGTTTTCAAAAAAACAAAAGATAAAACCACATTATATCTCGGTGTATCAGTACGGCATACCGCCATAGGCGGATACGATAATGGCCCTCACGCTGGTAA